>CAZBET010000168.1:0-1897 GCA_964490995.1 uncultured Dehalococcoidia bacterium | reverse complement strand
CCTCAGCAACCCCTTCCGCCCGGCGGGTGATGAGGCGTAGTTCTCTCTTCCCGTTCACCCTGAGCCCTGTCCTGAACTCGTCGAAGGATTGTCGAAGGGCCGTTCATGGTTTCCTGAGCCTGTCGAAGGGCTCACCACGAACGGCAACTCCGCATCCTATCCACGGATTAAGGGCGCAGCCGCTCCCGCTCAGTCGGCCAGCTCCCTGAGTCCGGTGTAGCTGTCCGGGTGCCGCCGAAGCTGCTGCTCGAGCTCGCCTATCACGACCTCGGCCGTGGAGAAGACGATCGCTTCGGCCAGGTGGCCGCCACAGCAGAGGTCAGGACGCGAGAGCTGGATGTGCACGTGAATGATCAGGTCGTCGCCCTCAAGAGCGACAGTGCCCTGGGCAGCCACTATCTCGAGCGGGCCGGTATAATCCACGCTTTCGTACCTGCCCGGCAGTTCCTTCAGGAAGTTGAGCCGCGCGCTCCGCAGCGAGCCGATGATGCCGACGACGACGGCCGATGTGATGCCGTGTTCACGGCAGAAACCTGCTGTCTCCGCAAGCAACTCCCTCCCAGGCTTGACCCTGAATACGTGCACCTTCTTGAACAACCGCCGTACCTCCAGGGGTTCTGTGCGGACCATCTTACCACGCTTCCGCTCTGGACACCAGGTACACGGGCGGCTACACTGTAAGTGTGTTTCGCAGGGCACGTCCCCCGTTGAGAGTCGTCGGGAAACGGACAATCACCCTGGACGGCCTCACGGTCTCGTACACTATCAAGCGCAGCGCCCGGGCGAGGCACGTCCGGCTTGAGGTAAGGGCGGACAGCGGCCTGACCGTCATAGTACCGAAGTCCTTCGACATCGGGCGGGTGCCCGGGGTTCTTCAGCCGAGGCGGCGCTGGATCCTGGTGAAGCTGAGCAGATACAGCGAGGCCCAGTCCTCTCCGGCCGGAAGGAAACTCGAAAGCGGCGACACCGTTCCCTACCTCGGCCGAGCCCTCAAGGTGGCAAGAGCAGGCGGTCCTGAAGGAGCTGTCAGCGTCAAGCTGCAACCTGGCAGACTGGTGGTAAGCCCGGGCCGTAGCAGCACCAGCCTCAGTTTGATCGTCGAGGCCTGGTACCGGCTTCAGGCAAAGAGGTTCCTAAGGGACAGGGCGGACGGGCTGAGCGCTGAGATGGGGCTGGGCTACCAGCGGCTCACGATTCGCGGGCAAAGGACCCGCTGGGGAAGCTGCTCGCGTGCGGGCAACCTCAGCTTCAACTGGAAGCTGATGATGGCGCCCGAGCCGGTCGTTGACTATGTCATTGTGCACGAACTGGCCCACCTGAAAGAGATGAACCACACAAGGAGGTTCTGGGAACTCGTGGGCCGGTACTGCCCGCGATGGCAGCAGCACAGGAAGTGGCTCAAGCTCCACGAGGCGGAACTAGCAGGCAGGCTGCTGTAGTGTGTAGGGTGGGTGCAGCGCAGCGAAACCCACCATCGTCTTCTGTCATTGCGAGGCGGTCACCTTCCTGTCATTGCGAGCGGCTGGCGCGACCTGCGGTCGCGGCAGCCAGCGTGGCAATCTCCCGGTATGACGGGAGCGCGTAGGGTGGGTGCAGCGCAGCGGAACCCACCGCCCCGCCCTCTGGTCACACTCTGTCATTGCGAGGCGTCCGCCTGCGGCGGACGGCGTGGCAATCTCCCGGTATGACGGGAGACCGGTGACGGACGGCGGCGCCGATAGCGCGTAGGGTGGGTGCAGCACAGCGGAACCCACCGCCCCGCCCTCTGGTGGGTTGCGTTTCACTTCACCCACCCTACGTTTCTTCGGAGAAGGGGGATTGAGGGGGATTCAAGGAAGAGCCGTGGGCACTGTCTATCTGCACCGGGGTGAGGACCGCGAGGCCTTCGTCAAGAAGG
>CAZBET010000167.1:0-4208 GCA_964490995.1 uncultured Dehalococcoidia bacterium | reverse complement strand
AACATGGCGCTCAACCTGAGCCGCCGTCTGTCTTGACCATCAAGTTCCCGTTTATGCCTGCCAAGACTCAATGTGCCGCCCATCGCTGGAGCGGACAGGGGAAAGCGAATCTGCCATTGCTGCGCATGGCCCGCAGCCATGCGCAGCAATGGCCATGTCTCCGAAGCACCCAGGCCCCGACGTTCCCCGTGCCTGGCCTCGCGTCCTCACTCGCCCGTCCCTGGTCTCCCGTCCCCCGTAACACAGGGCGATTGCTTCGTCGTCCTTCCCGAAGGGAAGGGCTCCTCGCAACGACAGTTGAAGACAGCCATAGGGCAGGGGCTCCGCCCCCTGCCCGGCAAAGGGCGTGACAGAAGGATGGGGGTACCTTCATCCTTCGTTGTGCTCGTGGCAACGCATCTGCCTGACTCCTCGGGGATGCAAGCGTCCAGCTCTCTTGGAGGCCGGCGCCGGTGGTGGGTCTCGTCTATTTCACCTACGCCAGCGATGGAGCGTCGCGTCACCTGCGGCAACTAGGGGAGCGCTCGTCTTTGAGCGGGTGCCGCCGCGCGTCTCCGGCTAGGCCTTCTTGCGGCGTCGGCGGGCGGCCCTTTTGAGGATGGCGTCTTTGTACACACGGACAAGGCTGTGCCCGTGCTGGCGCACCTTCTCGCGCTCCTTGCGCAGCTTCTCGTCGCGGCGTTCCTGTCTGGTCCCTTCGTCCTCCACGTTAGAAGCCCCGGGCCGTTGACTGTGAGCTGTGCTGCTACACCAGCGCCCTTCTCAGTTCAACTATCTCGTCTCTCAGCAAGGCGGCCTTCTCGAACTCCAGGTTCTTGGCGGCAGCCTTCATCTGGGACTCCAGGCTCTTTATCAGTCGGGCGATCTGATCCCTGGGAATGGTCGTGTCCAGCGTGTACTTCGCCCGGGTCTCGGCGACCACCTTCAACTGGTCGGTGATGCCCCTTATCGCCTTCTTGATCCCCTGCGGCGTGATACCGTGCTCCTCGTTGTAGGCCGTCTGTATCTTCCGCCGGCGGTCGGTCTCGTCGATGGCGTGGCGCATCGACTCGGTCACCGTATCCGCGTACATTATGGCATGGCCCTCGACGTGGCGCGCGGCGCGGCCCATGGTCTGGATGAGGGCCCCCTCCGACCTGAGGAAGCCCTCTTTGTCTGCGTCGAGGATGGCGACCAGGCTGACCTCAGGCAGATCGAGCCCCTCGCGGAGCAAATTGATCCCCACCACCACGTCGTAGACGCCGAGGCGCAGGTCGCGCAGAATCTCCACCCGCTCCAGCGTGTCTATCTCTGAGTGCAGGTAGTGGGTCTTGATGGCCATTTCCTTCAGGTAGTCCGCGAGCTGCTCCGCCATCCTCTTGGTGAGCGTGGTCACCAGGCAGCGTTCGCCGCGGTCCGTGCGGGTCTTGATCTGTTCGAGAAGGTCTTCGATCTGGCCCCTGGTTGGCTTGACTTCGATGGTGGGGTCGAGGAGCCCTGTGGGGCGCACCACCTGTTCCGCCACCTGGGCGCTGTGCTGGTATTCGTAGGGCCCCGGCGTCGCCGAGACGTAAATGACCTGGCTGATATGGCCTTCGAACTCGTCGAAGTTGAGAGGGCGGTTGTCCAGCGCGGACGGGAGGCGGAACCCGAAGTCAACGAGGGTCCGCTTGCGGGAGATGTCACCGTGGTACATCCCCCTGATTTGCGGCAGGCTCATGTGCGACTCGTCGATGAACAGCAGGAAGTCGTCGGGGAAGTAGTCGAGGAGCGTCCATGGTCGGCTCCCCGGGGCGCGGCGTGCCAGGTGCCGCGAGTAGTTCTCGATGCCGGAGCAGTACCCCGTCTCACGCAGCATCTCGATGTCGTAGTTGGTGCGGGATTCGAGCCTCTGGGCTTCGAGGAGCTTTCCCTGGCTCTTGAGTTCGGCGAGCCTCTGCTCCAGCTCAACCTTGATGTCCTCGATGGCGGCCATGAGCTTTTCATAGGAAGTGACGAAGTGCTTGGCGGGGTAGATGTCTATCCGCTCTCGTTCGGCGAGCAGCTCGCCGGTGAGCGGGTCTATCTCCAGGATGCGCTCGATCTCGTCGCCCCAGAACTGGACGCGCACCGCTATGTCCTCGTAGGCGGGCTGAATCTCGAGGGTGTCGCCGCGGACGCGGAAGCGTCCTCGGGTGAAGTCAATGTCGTTGCGTTCGTACTGCATGTCCACGAGGCGGCGCGCGATGCGGTCCCTTTCCCGTTTCTCCCCCTTCGTCAGGGTGAGGACGAAGCTATAGTACTCCTCGGGCGCGCCGAGGCCGTAGATACAGGACACCGAAGCGACGATGACCACGTCGCGGCGCATGAAGAGGGCGCGGGTGGCGGCATGGCGCAGCCTGTCTATCTCGTCGTTAATGTCCACCTCTTTCTCGATGTAGGTATCGGTGCGGGGTATGTAGGCTTCGGGCTGGTAGTAGTCGTAGTAGGATACGAAGTACTCGACGGCGCTTTCGGGAAAGAAGCCGCGGAACTCGGAGCAGAGCTGCGCCGCCAGCGTCTTGTTGTGGGCGAGTACCAGCGTGGGTCGCTGCACGCGCTCCATGACGTTGGCCATGGTGAAGGTCTTGCCGCTGCCGGTCACGCCGAGCAGCGTCTGCTTGTTGTAGCCCTTGGTCAGCCCCTCGACCAGCTTCTCGACGGCCTGCGGCTGGTCGCCGGTGAGCCCGAAGTCGGAGACAATCTTGAAGGGAGGCATGGGTGGTCCGCTCCATTCGCTAGCGTTTGCTGAGGAAGTCGATGCGTGGGTCTCTGAAGACGTAGGCGCTGTGTTTCAAGACGGCGAAGTAGTAGTTCAGGCAGTGTCTCAGGTTCGTCAGTATTGACGGATCGCTGTTTGTGATGAACACCCGGCGCAAGAGGTGGCATACCCCGCCGAAGTCCTCGAGACGCTCGACGCTGCCGGCTCGGGCCTCACCTAGGACACCCTCGAATTTGGCGACGAGCACTGAAAGATCATCATCGCTATCGACAAGGAACACGGACATATCCGGATCGAGACTCTGATCGCGTTGCAGGAAGTGCCTCACGTGTGTCTCCTTGACGTCTCGAGGGCGCACTGACTTCGCCTCGATCCATACAAGTTCGGATTCCACCCGGGCCATGACGTCGAAGTCGCCCCCGGGCTTGAATTTCTCGATCCGAACTCCCCAATCGGCGGTGCTGGCTAGTTCGCGTTTGAACAGCTCGGCGATATACCATTCGAGGGTGGGCCCGAAGGCGGCTCCGTGCGTGGCCAAGGAGTAGGAGTCGCCAGGCGCCTCGCACGTGATCACGCCCTGGGAAATCAGGAAGTCCAAGTACTTTGAGAGGGTGGCGTCCGTGCAGCCGGTCAACCAGTCGGCCCGCGACGCCGTCCCGTCTTCCACTATCGATTTCAGTATGGTCCTGAACGTACGACTCTTCATATGCCTGTAGAAGTCATCCAGCTTCTGAGGCGGGAGATCCGTCGGGAATAGCAGACTCCGTGCTGAGCCGTGGCCCGCGTACCTGTAACCACGCCTTTTCAGCGTGTTCTCGATGGAGTATATCTCGTCATGAACCGCTCTGGCCAACGCAGCTATCTGTTGGCGGGTGAGTATTGGCGGCAGAATCATTGCGCCCCCCCCCTCAGTCTGTCGCTACCTCTTCGGCGAGGCCGATGCGCTCGACGACCAACGGGACGTAGTTCACGCGACCGGCCTGGACAAGGTCTCTCAGCTTCTTCTCGTCCTCGCTCAGGCGGAACTTGCCGGTCTTCACTTCGATGAAGTCCACGCCTTCGTCGTATTTGATGCCCACGAAGTCCACAGGCTCACCCAGGTAGAAGAGGCGGTCGTACTTGGTCAGTTCGAAGGTGGCCATGAGCTCGTTGAGCTTACCCGTCCGCTTGCCCAGGCTCTTCGTTATGGACTGGAGGACTTCGGCGGGCAGGCCCTCGAGGGCCTCGCGGACCTCTTTGACCGAGTCGGCGGAGGCCAGGGCGAACCGCAGCTTGCTCTCCAGTTCCTCGATGACTGGGACCTCGACCTTTCGGGGCCTGAGCAGCAGCACGACGACGACTATCAGCAGAATCAGCACGAGCGAGATGAGCGCAATCTCCATTTGGCTATCCTCGTGAGGGAAATGATGAGTTGATTGTACCGCAACGGGCTTCGTTCGGCAAATCAGGAAGGGGAGGAATCCCCCTCTATCCCCGTTTGTGAAAGGGG
>CAZBET010000166.1:0-4218 GCA_964490995.1 uncultured Dehalococcoidia bacterium | reverse complement strand
ACTTCGTACTCGAGACCCAGGTTCCTGAGCCCGTTGGGCGAGAAGTTCTCCAGGGCCACATCGCTTATCTTGATGAGCTCCTTTATGATGGCCGCGCCCTTGGGCACCGACATGTCCACCGTGATGCCCAGCTTGTTCCGGTTCATGCTGTGAAATACGAAGTCAGTCTCCGGCCCCACGGTGGAACGGCCCGGCGTCAGCCTGGCGCTATCCAGCCGCTTGTTCGTCTCCACCTTGATGACCTCGGCGCCCAAGTCGGCTAGAATCATGCCCAGCAGCGGCCCAGCCCACACCCATGAGAAATCAACCGCCCGGTAGCCTTCGAGAGGGTATCTTGCCATATCAGCCAGTTCTCCCTGTCCTACGTCAGATGACGCCGGCCCTGCGCAGCCTCACCAAATCCTCCCCGCTGAAGCCCAGACGGCCCGAATAGATGTCCTCATTATGCTGCCCCAGCGTCGGCGCGGGACTGCCGAGTTCCCACGGCGTCTCGGACAGCTTGTACGGCGCGCCCGGGTACCTGAGCGTGCCCGCGTACTTGCGGTCCGCCTCGACGAAATACCCGCGCGCCTCGAAATGAGGGTCATGCGCAACTTCAGCCACGCTGCGAACCGGCGCGAAGGTGATCTGCTTCTCACGGCATATCTGGAAGATCTCATCCTTGGTATGGTCCAGAAGCCACGTCTGGACGAGAGAGTCAACCTCGTCGGCGTATTGCCACGCCATGGCGATGCGGTCCCGGAACCTGGGATCGGCCATCCACTCGGGACTGCCCATCGCTTCCAGAAACCGCTTCCACTGGAAGCCCTGGATTGCGATGAGGCACATATAGCCGTCCTTGCAGGACAGGATGCACCAGGGGTAGACGCTGATCGTCCGGTGGCCCGACCTGATGCTCTTCCTGCCTTCGAAAACGCCGAGGTGAACCCCGTGGCCCAGGTGGATTGTCGCCCAGACTTCGGACTCCGATATGTCAACCTGCTGCCCCAACCCCGTGGCCATGCGAGCGAACACAGCGCTGAAGGTAGCGGCAGCCGCCATGGCTCCGCTCTGGTAGTGGCTTTGCGACAGCGGCGGCGACAGCGGCGCCCGGTTGGGCTCCCCGGTGCGCATACTCTGCCCGCCGAGAGCGGCAGTGTTGATGGCATAGCCCTTGTAGTCCCTGTACGGCCCCGTTTTCCCGTACGGGGTGATAGAGGTCACGATCAACCGTGGGTTCAACGCTTTCAGACCTTCGTAGTCCAGCCCCAGGTCAGCCATAAGCTTCGGCGAGCTGTTCTCCACAAAGACGTCGACATCTCGCAGCAGTTCCCTCATTATCTTCTGCCCCGTCCTCACCTTCACGTCCAGCGTAACACCGAGCTTGTTCGTGTTAAGGTAGAGGAAAAGCCCGCTCTTTTCGAGGTGCGGGATGTCGTCGGGGAAGGGGCCGAAGCGCCTCGATTCGTCGCCGCGCCCGGCATCCTCGACCTTGATCACCTCAGCACCCAGGTCAGCCATGAGCTTCGCGCAGTAAGGCGCGGAAACGAAGCTGCCATACTCGACAACCTTTAGCCCGGAAAGTGCCTTCTCTGCCAAGGGGAAGACCTCCGAACTTCAGCTCCACGGGAAGCATGAAAAAGGCCGCAGTAACACGGCCCGCGGAACCACAGCGCCGACTTCAGCGCCTCACTCAACAGCCATCTGGTATTATGACCGAATCGGCCGGTCCGGGCAACCTTTGCAGGGCAGGGGCAGAGCCCGCTGTGCCCCTACCGCCGAATCCCTCCGTCATCCAGGCGATTGCCACGTCGTCCGCCAGAGGCGGACTCCTCGCAAAGACACAACAATTGACCTGTCATTGCGAGACCATCGTCCTTCAGCCTGTGAAGGACGAGGCGCGGCAATCTCCAGGTCTACAAAGCGCCCAGCTCCCGTCACCCCACGCTCATACCGGGCGATTGCTTTGTCGCCTCTCCCTTCGGGAAGGGCTCCTCGCAACGACAGCTAAACTCTAATCCCTATTCCTCACCAGCGGTGACATCGCCCTCAGCTTCCCAACGATACCGGGGAGAACGGATAGGACGTAGTCAACATCCTCGTCGGTGTTCGATAGGCCAACAGTGAAGCGGAGGCTTCCGTGCGCTATCTCGGGCGGAAGCCCGATGGCAACGAGTACGTGCGACGGCTCCTCCGAACCCGACGTACAGGCGCTGCCGCTGGACGCAGCGACACCGGCGAGGTCGAGGTTCAGCAGAATTGACTCGCCTTCCACATAGCGAAACGACATATTGACATTGTTCGGCAGCCGCATGACTGGATGACCATTGAGATACGTCTCTTTCACGGCAGCCCCTATCCCCTCGATGAGGCGGTCCCGCAGCCTCTGGCAGTGACGGCTGTTCGACTCCCGATTCTCCACGGCCAGCCGAAGAGCGACCGCCGTGCCGACTATGCCCGGGACATTCTCGGTACCAGCCCTGCGTCCGGACTCCTGCGCTCCGCCCAACTGCTGCGGCACAAACGGCGTTCCTTCCCTGATGTAGAGCACGCCCATCCCCTTGGGACCGTGAAACTTGTGCGCCGACAGGCTGAGCATGTCTACGCCAAGACTGCCCACAGCAATGTCCACCGCTCCAGCGCCCTGCACTGCATCGGTGTGGAACACGACCCTTCTCTTCCCAGCCTTGCGCTTGACCACACTGGCGAACTCGCCGATAGGCTGCACTGTGCCGATCTCGTTGTTGGCCAGCATGATGCTGACCAGTATGGTCCTGTCGGTGATCGCTTTCTCAACGTCGTCGATACCCACCAGGCCGAACCGGTCCACAGGCAGATAGGTGACATCGAAGCCGGACTCCTCCAGGAAGCGGCACGTATTATGCACTGCATGGTGCTCGATCGCCGAAGTGACGATATGGTTCCCCTTCTTCTTCAGTGCCAGGGCCGCGCCTTTCAGCGCCGCGTTGTCGGATTCGGTTCCCCCGCTGGTGAACACCACCTCGCCCGGCCTGCACCGCAACATGTCAGCCACCGTCTCCCTGGCCTCTTCCACTGCCTTCCTGGAATCACGCGCGATGCCGTAGATACCCGACGGATTTGCGAACCTCTCGGAGAAATACGGCAGCATCGCCTCCATTACCGTGGGGTGGATAGGGGTCGTAGCCGCATGGTCCATGTAAATGGTTCTTCTCTTCACTTCTTACCTCCGGACGAAGCAGGGACTGCCATCCTGTCGGCGGAGCACAGGGCGGCAAGCGTCGTCGCGTCCAGCACCTCGGACACCCTGTCTCGCAGCAGTTCCCAGAAGGCCCTTGACGGGCAAGCCATCTCTCTCCGGCACGGAGCCGCATCACCGGCCTCGGAAGCACATTCGGCGGGAGCGATGGGGCCTTCAAGAGTCCGAACGACGTGACCGACCGTTACGCGCGATGGCTCCACAACCAGCCGGTACCCGCCATGCAGGCCGCGCGTGCTTTCCACCAGACCCGCGCGGCGAAGCCGAGCCATGAGCTGCTCAAGGTAGCCCACGGGTATGCACTCCGACCTTGCGATCTCCGCGAGGGACATCGGCCCCCGCGGATAGTCACGCGCCAGAGCCACCATGGCCAGCAGCCCGTAGTGCGACCTGCTCGAAAACCTCAAACCGAGCCTTCCCCCACAGAACAATTCCTACTGAATCAGTAGGGATTCTACCATCGTCGCACACCATCGTCAACTGGCGCGTGGACTTCAAACCGGCCCCTCCCTGGTACATAGGTAAGCTCGAAGGCCATGCCAAAGTACCCGCCCCTGAGTACGCCTGCCATTACGGGCGCTATCTTGACAACGACACGAGTCTCAACTATCGTGGATTCAAATGCCTCGTCAGGGCGCACGTGGAAGTCAGTGTTGGTGCGGTGCGGAGCAGTCAGCCAGGGGCAAGGACAGCAGGCTCCCCTGCATCCGTCGGCTTGACCTGCCCTGAATGCGCACGAGCCGAGACCGTCACACAATGCGGACATGAGGAGCATAGAGTGAGAGCATCCAAGCGGTTGCTGGCCTTGGGGGTGCGCCTCTTTCTGGCTCTGGCAATGCTGGGTTCGTTGGCGGGTTTCGTGGTGCCTTCGATGTATGTCTGGTCTGTGGAAGTGCTCCGCGCGTTCTACCGCTTCTGGTGCGGGCTGCAGATCCGCGGCGCGCACGAGGTGCCGCGCAGCGGCCCTGTGTTCCTCGTCGCCCTGCACCGCAGCTACATGG
>CAZBET010000165.1:0-4244 GCA_964490995.1 uncultured Dehalococcoidia bacterium | reverse complement strand
TCTCGTCCCTCCCCCTTCGGAGAAGGGGGATACAGGGGGATTTCCGGGCCGCTGCGAGAATCGGGGAGATTGCTTCGCCTCTTCCTTCACCATGTGAAGGACGATGGACTCGCAATGACATGACGACCCAACTGTCATTGCGAGGCGCCGCAGGCGCCGAAGCAATCTCCCGGTCCTACAGGGGATTTTGTGCACTGGCCTTGATATGGTATCATGTGGTCGCCCCGTGCCGCGGGGGCGCGCCGGGCAACGGGGAGCGCGAAGAAGGGGGACACATCGGAGTGCTGAGGCGAGGGAGCTCCGGCTTCACCCTGGTGGAGCTGCTGGTTGTCGTGGCTATCCTGGGCATCCTGGTGAGCATTGTGTCGGTGAGCGTCATCGGGATGGTGGGGAGGGGCGGAAACGCGGCCTACGAGTCGGACGAGCGCACTATCCAGACGCTGGTGGCTACCTTCTACGCGGACGGGCACTGCTTCAACAGCCGCCTGGGCTGGAACGAGGAGGGCAACTGCACCACGGGCCACTACTTCCCGACGCAACACGGCAACTATTCCGCACTGCGCACTTCGGAATTGGTGGATGTGCAGCGCAGGGTCGTACTGCGTGAGGCGGGCGGCTTCGCCAATGCCACCGATATTGAGCAGGCGGCCATCTGGATGGGGCTGCTGGTCAACGAGCCGCGCTCGGGCCGGGAAAACAAAGCCGACCAGGGCCCAGGCGACGCCAACTCGCCGCTCAAGGGGGAGGGCGGGCCTTACCTCCAGGAGATTCCTGAGTCGTGCAGCAGGTACAACCACTTGAAGGGTACGGGCACGTATACTTGGATTGTGGGCAATCTGGGCCGCGTCTACGGTTGCTACCAGGAAGGGGACAGATGGTACGCGGGGTTCAGCGGGCAGTACCCGTAGGCCCCCTCCGTCCGCCGTCCCCCGTCCCCGGTCATACCGGGCGATTGCCGCGCCTGGCCCTGTCTGCCCAGGGCCATGGCTCGCAATGACAGCCTGTATTATGTCTTTGCGAGACCATCGTCGTTCGCGGAGCGAAGGACGAGGCGAAGCAATCGCCACGTCTACAAAGCACCCAGGCCCCGTCCGCCGGCCCCGGTCACTCTGTCATACCGGGCGATTGCCGCGCCTGGCCCTGTCTGCCCAGGGCCATGGCTCGCAATGACAGCCTGTACCATGTCTTTGCGAGACCCTCGTCCTTCACATGGTGAAGGACGAGGCGAAGCAATCTCCCGGTCCACACAGCTCACAACCCCGGGTAGAGGTCGCGCCAGTCCCTGTTCGTGGTTTCGATCAGTTCCATCTTCTTCCGCCTTGAGCCCGCTTTGATCTGCTTCTCTCTCGCGATGGCGGCGTTCACGTCCTCACAGGCTTCGTAGTAGACCAGCCTGGTCACGTTGTACCTCCTGGTGAATCCACGGGACAGCCGGTGCCTGTGCTGATAGACCCTTCTCTTGAGGTCTCTGGTGACGCCGGTGTAGAGGACGGTGTGACGGTCGTTCGTAAGCATGTAGACGTAGTACTGTTTCTGCATGGCTGCTGACGATCATGTCGTTGCGAGCCATGGCCGCAGTGCCTGCGGCCAGGCGTGGCAACCGCCCGGTCTAGGAAGCACCTGTCTCCGGTCTGCCGCCCGTCGGCCCCCCGTCATACTGGGCGATTGCTTCGTCGTCCTTCCCCAAGGGAAGGACTCCTCGCAATGACAGGTTGAACTAGGGCGGGCTCCTCGCAATGAC
This sequence comes from uncultured Dehalococcoidia bacterium, assembly GCA_964490995.1. GTDB lineage: Bacteria > Chloroflexota > Dehalococcoidia > SZUA-161 > SZUA-161 > CAZBET01. Next base: position 2,503 of record CAZBET010000165.1, on the reverse strand, counting down.
AGGTGAAACCCGCTCCTCGCAATGACAGGTGGTCACTCTTTGCGCAGCACGACGAGCACGCGGGGGTCGTCGGGCGCTTCGGGGGAGCGGGCGGGCAGGGTGCCCTTGAGGAAATCGCCCAGGGGGTGGGAGCCGAGCAGGCTTTCTTCAATGGCTTCCTCGACGGACGGCAGCCTTCTCAACTCGTCGGCTAGCCGCGAGGGCCGTTCCACGGAGACGGAGAAGGTGGCGCCGGCTTCAAGGGAGCCACCGCTCGCCAGAACGCGCAGGTCGGGGAGCTGCTGCAATGATGTGCGGAACTTGGTGAGGCGGGTCAGGGTGATGGGAGGTATCACGACCAGCTCCATGCGCCTTCGCAGCGCGCCCGTGAAGGCTTCGTCTCTGGGCGGTATGTGGGGCTCGGGCGCTGTTCTCTGCCAGCGTTCCGGAATGAGATAGCCGGGCACCTCTCGACCGGGCGCGCCGACTGCCTTGCCCGCTTCCTCCACGATCTGGCGCGCCCTGCGTTCGAAGTCGCTGACTGAACCGATTGTCTGGGCGCCGGCCTGCCTCTTGGTTTCCTCCAGCATCTGCCTGCCCCGTTGTTCAGCCTCGGCCATGATCCTTGCGGCCTCGCCCTCGGCCTTTCTCCGCGCCTCCTGGACAATGCTTGCCGCGGTCTGCTCGGCTTGGGGCAGTATCCGGGACACCTCGGCCTCAGCCTTCTTCCTGGCCTGTTCGATAATGTTGGCTCCCGTCTGTTCGGATTCGCCGATTATGCGGGCGGCATCCGCCTCGGCCCTTCTTCGCGCCTCCTCCATGAGCTGGCGGCCCCGCTGCGCCGCCTCGGCGACCACCTTGTTGGCCTCCGGCTCGGCCTTCGCCCTGGCGTCGCGCACCGTCTGGCCGGCCTTCTGTTCAGCCTCGGAGATCACTCTGGCAGCCTCGGCCTCGGCTTTCTCCTTGACGCCCCCTATGATCTGGTTGCCCCGCTCCTGAGCGTGGGCCAGAATCTCCCCTGCCTCGACCTGGGCTCTCTTCCTGGCCTCCAGGATCATGCTGCTGCCTGTGGCTTCAGCCTCGGCGATGAGCTTCCTGGCCTGGGGCTCGGCCTTCTTCCTGGCCTCCTCGACAACCCGGAGTGCGTCGCGGTCCGCGTCGGCGAGGAGGCGGCTTGCCTCAGCCTGGCCCTTTCTCTTCGCCTCGTCGAGGAGCTGGCTTGCCTCAGTCTGGCCCTTTCTCTTTGCCTCGTCGAGGATCTGGGCGGCCTGCTCCCGGGATTGCGCGAGGAGCGCGGCTGCCCCGGCTTCGCCCTTCTCCGTCGCCTCTCTGGCGACCTGGCGAGCGGCCTCCTTTGCCTCAGCGACCACCTTCCTGGCCTCGGGCTGCGCCTTGTCTCTGGCGGCCCTTATGATTTCGCGCCCCGCCTGCTCTGCCTCGGCGAGAACCCTATCCGCTTCCTGCGCAGCCTTCTTCCTGGCCTGCTCAACGATCTGGGCGCCGTTCTGAGCCGCTTCGGCGGCGAGCCTGGCCGTCTCGGCGTCGCCCCTCTTTCTCGCCTCATCCAGAATCTGGGACGCGGTCTGTTTGGCGTCAGCGATCACCCTGGCGGCTTCGGGTTCGGCCTTCCTCCTCGCATCTTCCAGGATGAGGGCGCCCTTGCGCTCCGCTTCCGCGGCGAGCCGCCTCGCGTCCGCCTCGCCCTTCTGGCGTGTCTCGTCCAGCACACGGCTCGCTGACTGTCTGGCTTCGGTGACTATCCTGGCAGCCTCCGGCTCGGCCCTCTGCCTCGCCTCCTGGAGGATGGCGGCCCCCTTCTGTTCGGCCTCGGCCGCGAGCCTGCCCGTCTCGGCCTGTCCCCTCCTCCTCGCCTCATCGACGATCTGGGTCGCGGTCTGCCGGGCCTGACTGACTATTCGGTTGGCTTCGGGCTCCGCCTTCTTTCTGGCCTCGTCGATTATCTCCCGGCTCCTATGTTCCGCCTCGGCGACCATTTTGCCCGCTTCGGCTTCGCTGTTCCTCCTGGCCTCGTCCGCAATCTGCGCGGCCCTCTGCCGGGCCTGAGACACCGTCTCATTCGCGGCGGCCTCCGCCTTCCTTTTCGCCTCGTCAAGGGTCTGCGCGGCCTTCTGTTCCGCCTCGGAGACGAGCCTGCTGGCGAGGGGTTCGGCCCTTCTCCTGGCGTCATCCAGGATCTGGCCGGCTCTCTGCTCGGCCTCGGTCACAACCCTGGCCCTTTCGGCTTCGCCCCTCTTCCCGGCTTCTTCGAGGAGCTGAGCAGCCTTCTGCTGAGATTCCGCGGCGGCCCGCGCTGATGCGGCCTCGGCCTTCCTCGCCGCTTCGGCGAGAAGCTGAGCGCCCTTCTGCTCGGCCTCGGAAAGGAGCCTGCTCTTGTCCAGCTCGGCCTTTCCTCTTGTCTCTTCGATGAGCTGGGCGGCCTTTTGCTGGGCTTCAGCGACGAGCCTGTCTGCCTCGGGCCTGGCCTTCTTCTTAGCGTCTTCCAGGGTCTGGGCGGCCTTCTGCT
>CAZBET010000164.1:0-4245 GCA_964490995.1 uncultured Dehalococcoidia bacterium | reverse complement strand
CCCCGCGCTCACACAGTATGACCTGCTGGTTGCCCTCAGCCAGAAGATAGTCGGCCGCCGTCAGCCATTCGGTGACGGTGGCTGATAGCCCCCTCTTCAACAAGATAGGGTGTTTCAGCAGGCTGAGCTCCTTGAGAAGCGCGAAGTTCTGCATGTTGCGGGCGCCCACCTGCAATATGTCGGCATGCCTGGCTATCAGCGCGATGTTCTTGATGTCGACGACCTCGGTTATGACGGGCATGCCGAGATCGGCCTTGACTTTCGCCAGCATCTTCAGGGCGTCCCTCTCCAAGCCCTGAAAGGCAAAAGGCGATGTCCTCGGCTTGAAGGCGCCCCCTCTCACTACCGAAGCCCCGGCTGTTTTGACCGCCCTGGCGGTTTCCATGAGCTGCTGCTCGCTCTCCACCGCGCAGGGCCCGGCCATGACCACGACTCGCTGCCCGCCGATCTCCACGCCGTTGACATTCACAACGCTGCTTTGCGGATGGAACTCCCGCGAGGCAAGCTTGTACGGCTTCATGATGCGCGAGACGTTCTCAACACCCGGCAGAACGGCGAAAACGTCGGTTGAAGTCTTCCCCGTGTCGCCGCCCAGAATCGCCACCACGGTCTTCTCGGTGCCTATGTTCAACTGGACTTCAAAGCCCAGAGAGTGCGCCCTCTCAACAACGTGGTCAACCTGCGCCTTTGTTGCGGCTTTGCTCATCTCAACAATCACTTCGCGTCACCTCATCAGCAGACTGGACAAAGGGCCGCCCGTCCTCTTCCGGCAGCCCCAAGCTAGGTTCTTGCCCCCATGCAGACGGTTGTGCCCGTAGCGCGGGCGATGGCCTTGCCCCTGGAATCGACCACCGTCATCTCCGACACGCCGAGTTTCTTTCCCGCGTGCAATACCTTGGACTCAGCATAGAGGGTCTCGCCCACAGGCGCGGCTGCCAGGTAGTTGATGTTCAACTGAACAGCCACGTAGACGTTCTCCAGGGTGTTCAGAGAACAGCCGAAGGCCTGGTCAAGCAGCGAGGCAATCACGCCGCCGTGGACCAGGTTGTCCCAGTTGAGAAAGTCCTTCTTGAGTTCCAGCTTCACTTTCGCATACCCTTCTGAGAGCTCCACAAGCTTCATGCCCATCTGGAGAGCATGTGGCGAGTTGTCAAACCTGCGCCGCATCTCATCGATTTCCACCATCCTGCATTCTCCGACAAGTATTAGGAGGCGCCACAACACCCCGCCAGTCAGCAAGATTGTAGCAACAAACGAGGAGCGAGACAACACTGCAGGCCGTCCCGTCAACATTTCGTTTGCCCTGACAGGTGATTTCTTGGGCACAATCAGCTATTATGGTGCGCGTATGGTGTCTGAGACCGAGCGCGGCTACCCTCAAAGGCCTGGAGACACCAGCACGGAGAGTCTGCAATGATCGACCGAATCAGGGCGACCCTGAACCTTGGCCAGTCTATCTGGCTGGACTACATAGACCGAAGGCTCCTCACGGGCGGCGAACTGAAGCGACTGGTCGATATCGGCGTCCGCGGCCTAACCAGTAACCCCACCATCTTCGAGAAGGCAGTGAGCGAGAGTACTGACTACGATGAATCCATTCAGGCCATAGTCAGGGCTTCGCCCGGCGCAGATGCAAACGCCATCTGTGAGCGGCTGGTCGTGGATGACATACAGATGGCGGCTGATGCCCTGAGGCTGGTCTACGACGAGTCCGACGGCGCCGACGGCTTCGTCAGCCTCGAAGTGTCCCCTCGGCTGGCCCGTGACACCGCGGGGACAATAGCTGAAGCGAAGCGGCTGTGGCAGGAGGTCAATCGGCCAAACCTCATGATCAAAGTGCCGGGTACCCGCGAAGGCGTCCCCGCCATCGAGGCACTGATCGCCGAGGGCGTCAATGTGAATGCCACGCTGCTGTTCTCGGTCGCACACTATGAAGCGGTCGCCCGTGCATATATTCGAGGGGTCGAGCGCCGCGACAACCCGAGCCGGGCGGCCTCAGTGGCGTCCTTCTTTGTGAGTCGAGTCGACACTGTGGTGGACAAAGCACTGGAGAGAGCCGGCACCGCCGAGGCACTGGCCCTGCGTGGTAAGACCGCCATCGCCAACACCAAGGTGCTTTACGCCAGGTTCCGGGAGACCTTCGGTGGCCAGCAGTTCAGCGACCTCAGGCGGCGCGGCGCGCGCGTGCAGCGCCCTTTGTGGGGCAGCACCAGCACCAAGAACCCCGCATACTCCGACGTGCTCTACATCGAGGGACTCATCGGGCCAGATACAGTCAATACGATGCCACCCGAGACACTGAAAGCCTACCTGAATCATGGAGCCGTTCAGCCATCACTACTCCAGGGGCTGGACAAGGCTGAGCAACACTTGACCAAGCTGGCACGCCTGGGCATAGACCTGCGCGCGATGACTGAACAGTTGCAGGTCGATGGCGTGGCCGCCTTTGCCGCCTCCCACGACAAGCTGCTTGCCGCTATTGACCGGAAACGCCGGTGCGGGGTGTCCGATGGCGCCTATGACTAGACAGATAGCTCGTCTATTCACAGTGGCTTACTTCTCCATGGAGGTCGGCCTTGAACCTGACATGCCTACGTACTCCGGCGGCTTGGGGGTGCTGGCCGGCGACACGCTGCGGGCGGCAGCCGACCTCGGCATACCCATGGTCGGCATGACGCTGCTCTACCGCAAAGGCTACTTCCAGCAGCGCCTGGATGGCCGTGGCAACCAGTCCGAGGGCCCGGCTCAGTGGTTCCCGCAGGATTACCTGCAAGCGCTGCCGACGAGGGCCGAGGTCACCATCGAGGGGTGTCCAGTGCATCTGTGCGCGTGGCTCCAGGTAGTGCGCGGCGTATCCGGCCACGAGGTGCCGGTCTACTTCCTCGACACCGCATTGCCGGAGAACGACCCCCGAGACCAGACCATTACCGACTACCTCTACGGTGGAGACGACAGGTATCGCCTTTGTCAGGAAGCGGTCCTCGGCCTCGGGGGAGTAGCCATGCTGCGCGCCCTCGGACACCAGAAGCCACAGGTCTACCACATGAACGAAGGTCACTCCGCCCTTCTCGCCCTCGCTTTGCTCGAGGAGCGGACTGCGAAGCACGGCCTCCACGCCGTCACGAACGCAGATAGAGAGGCCGTCCGGCATGGTTGCGTGTTCACCACCCACACTCCCGTGCCGGCGGGCCACGACAAGTTCCCTTCGGACCTGGTCCGCCAGGTGCTGGGTAACAGCCGGACCAAGGAGCTGGAAAGTGCGGGCTGCTTGCTCGATGGCGCTCTGAACATGACTCATATGGCCCTCGTTTTCTCTCGCTATATCAATGGCGTCTCCATGCGCCATGAGGAAATATCCCGTGGCATGTTCCCCAAGTACCCGATCAACTCGGTCACCAACGGCGTGCACGCCGGTACCTGGGTAGCACCACCCTTCCGCCACCTGTACGACCGCCACATACCCGAGTGGCGCCACGATAACCTCTACCTGCGCTACGCCGTAGGCATTCCACTGGACGAAGTCCAGCAGGCCCGCAAGGAGGCCAAACGCGACCTGCTCGCCGAGGTGGAGCGGCGCACAGGCGTTCGTCTGGATCCGGCGGCGATGACCATCGGCTTCGCACGGCGCGCCACAGGCTACAAGAGGGCTGACCTCCTGTTCTCAGACCTGGAACGTTTGAAGAGGATCGCCAAGCAGGTCGGCCCGCTTCAGGCCATATACGCAGGCAAAGCCCATCCCCGCGACGAAGGCGGCAAGGTGCTGATCCGGCGCGTTTTTGATGCGGCGGCTGCGTTGAAGGACGTGGTACGCGTCGTCTACCTGGAGGACTACGACATGGCGCTGGCGAAGCTGCTCTGCGCCGGTGTCGATTTGTGGCTCAACACGCCCCAGAAACCCTACGAGGCCTCAGGCACCAGCGGCATGAAGGCTGCCCTCAACGGCGTGCCCAGCCTAAGCATCCTCGACGGCTGGTGGGTCGAGGGATGCGTCGAGGGAATCACCGGCTGGTCCATCGGGGACACCTGGGAAGGCGAGACCGACCAGGCCAAAGACACGGCCTCTCTCTACGACAAGCTGGAGCACGTGGTTGTGCCGATGTACTACAAGCAGCCCACCGAGTACGCCAAGGTCATGCGCTGGGCAATTTCGCTCAACGGCTCCTACTACAATGCGGGACGCATGGTCTTTCAGTACCTGGCGAACGCCTACCTTGGCCCCGAGGAACACAAGCCATGAGACTGCTT
>CAZBET010000163.1:0-4283 GCA_964490995.1 uncultured Dehalococcoidia bacterium | reverse complement strand
GTGAAACAGCCGACGGGCGAGAACACCTTTGTAGGGATCGCGCACAACATCACCGAGCGCAAGAAGGCGGAGGAGGCGCTTCAGGAGAGCGAGCGCCGGTACCGTCTGCTTGCGGAAAACGTGACAGACGTTCTCTGGACCATGGATATGGACATGCACTTCACCTACATCAGCCCCTCGGTGACCCGCCAGAGAGGCTACAGCGTGGAAGAAGCCATGGCGCTGGGAGCAGAGGGCTCACTGACGCCGGAATCCCTCGACAGAGCAACCAAGCTCTTGCTCAACGGCCTATTAGAGGACGCGAAGCAAAGGGGTCCGTCGAGGTCCTGGACGGTGGAACTGGAGCTATACTGCAAAGACGGCTCGACGATCTGGACTGAGATGGAAACGACCTTTCTGCGTGGCGCGGATGGCAAGCCGACTGGGATTCTGGGGGTGGCCCGCGACATCACTGAGCGCAGGAAGGCAGAGGCGGCGTTGCGGCTTCGGGACGCAGCAATCGAGAATTCCCTCAACGCCATTGCCATGTCCGATATGAGAGGCAGGATAACACACGTGAACCAAGCTTGCTTGAGAATGTGGGGCAAGAGGCGCAAAGAGGAACTGCTGGGGAAGCCCTATTGGGAGCTCCTGATACCAGAAGATGCCACACGTGCAACGCAGATAGCTGACGCCTTAGTTAGCGATGGCGCCTGGTCGGGAGAGTTGGTGGGCAAGAGACCCGATGGCACGGAAATCTGCGTTGAGGTGCAGTCCAGTCTGATAAGAGACAACCAAGGGAATCCTATCCATACGATCTCCTCTTTCGTTGACATCACCGAGCGCAAGCAGGCGGAAGACGCGCTGCGTCGAAGCGAGGAGAACTACAGACTTCTGTTCGAGAGCACGCTCGATGCGCTGATTGTTATCGATGCTGAAACGCTGAAGACGGTGTTTGGCAACAGAGTCGCCGCTAAGATGTATGGGTTTGGTTCTGCGGAAGATGCGATTGGCGTCGACGCGCTGAACTTCATTCACCCGGACGACAGAAAGCGACTTGCGGGATTCATTGCCGTGGATGTGCTCGAGAAAGGGGTGGGAGGGGTCACAGGGACCCGCATGGTCCGAAAGGATGGCTCCGATTTCTGGGCCAGCGCTTCCGCCACAAGGGTCGAGTTCCGAGGTAGGCCAGCGGTTCTCGTGTCCATCAGGGATATCACCGAGCGCAGGAAGATGCAGCAGGAGCTCCGTACGAGTGAGATGCGGTATCGTCTGCTGGCAGAGAACATGGCCGACGTAATCTGGACTACGGACATGAACTTGAGATTCACCTACATCAGTCCTTCGGTTGCGGCCCTACGCGGCCTCACTGTCGAGGAAGCCATGGCCGAGCGGCTGGAGGGAGTCTGTACCCCTTCATCCCTCCAGACTCTGATTGAGGCGTTTGCTGAAGGGGTGGTTGCCGAGGCCGAGGGGCAACACGACCCGTCGCGGTCGTGGACTGTTGAGGTGGAGGAGTACTGCAAAGGTGGCCGTACGATCTGGGCGGAGATACGAGCAAGCTTGCTGCGCGACCAGGATGGCCGGCCGGTCGGGTTTGTGGGAGCTACCCGCGACGTCAGCGCGCGCAGGCGCGCCGATATGGCAAGGCAACAAAGCGAGGAGAACTTCAGGGCTCTCGCTGAACACTCGCTGGACTGCATTGTAGTGTTCGACAGCGCAGGTGTGCCCGTTTACGCGAACGATCGGGCTGCGGAACTGACTGGCCTCGGACCGGAGGACCTCATAGGCTTTGACCTCGGCAACTTCTTCGACCGTGACGAGGCTGAGAGGTTGCTGGAGAGAATGGGGAGAAGGATGGCAGGTGAGTCCGTTCCCAACTACTACGAGGCGACGATTGTGCGGAAGGGCGGTCAACGTGTGCCCGTAGAGGTCTCGGCAACGCCGACCCTCTGGCAGGGCAAGCCTGCCGCCATGGCCGTCTTCCGCGACATCACCGAACGCAGGCAAGCTGAGGAGGAACTGCGGGAATCAGAAGAGCACTACTCGGCACTGGTCGCGAACCTGACTGACGCAGTCTTTAAGTTCAAGGGAGGGGTGATAACCTGGTGCAATGACAGGGTTGAAGAGATGTATGGCTATCGCAAAGAAGAGCTGCTGGGCAAGCCCGCCACCTTCTTCTACCCCAGAGACATGAGTCCACAGGAGTATGTCAAGGCGGTATCGACCGCAATCAAGAACCGCGGGCTCTTTCGAGGCGCAGACCGCTTCCAGAGGAAAGACGGAACCATTGTAGAAATTGAATACTCCCTTTCGCAGATACCGGGGCGAGACCCGGTCGAGCTGATTGCGGTTGCCCGGGACGTCACAGACCGGGTCAAAGCGGACAGGGCGGTCAAGGAGTACTCGCTGCGACTGGAGCAGATGGTAGAGGAACGCACCAGGGAGCTCAAAGATGCTCAGGAGCAACTGATCCGCAAGGAGCGTTTGGCCGTCCTCGGTCAAGTGGCGGGTGGCATCAGCCACGAGCTACGCAACCCCCTGGGCGCAATCAAGAACGCCGCCTATTTCCTCAACATAGCGCTGGAAAAGCCTGAGCCGGAGGTTAAGGAGACACTGGAGATAGTGAACAAAGAGGTGGCAACCTGCGAACGCACTATAAGTACCCTTCTGGATTTCGCCCGCCAGAAGCCTCCCTCGCGCCGCAAGGCAGACATTAACGTCGTTGTCCAGGAGGCCTTGTCCCGCATCACCGTGCCTCAGAATGTAGAGGTCGTGAGCCAGCTAGATGAGACACTGCCCGCTGTGCAGGCGGATCCTGATCAGCTCAGGCAGGTCTTCGAGAACATCATTCTCAATGCCATCCAGGCTATGCCCGCCGGTGGTCGCCTGGGCATGGAGTCTTGTACACCTTCTGCGGGGTGGGTAGCTGTGTCCATAGAAGATACGGGAGTGGGCATCAGCCCTGAGAAGATGCCGAGGCTGTTTGAGCCGCTGTTCACGACCAAGGCCAAAGGCATAGGCCTCGGCTTGGCACTTGCCAAGATGCTGGTCGAGGCACATGGAGGGACCATAGAGGTGGAGAGTGAGGTGGGGAAGGGCAGCACGTTCACAGTCAGGCTGCCTGTCAGTTAGAAGGGCAACGCATGGGTGAGAAAGCCAGCGTAATGATAGTGGATGACGATTCCAGCCTGTCTCGGACCATGTCTCTGGTCCTGGCACGCAAGGGCTATGCTGTCCAGGCCGCCCATGACGGGCTTGAGGCCATTGAGAAGGTGAAACAGATGGCCATCGACGTCATCTTCATGGACGTCAAGATGCCTGGGATGGATGGTGTGGAGGCCTACAAGGTGATCAAGGGGATCAGCCCTGGAATCAGCGTCACGATGATGACCGCATACGCGGTTGACGATCTGCTTGAGGAGGCGATGCGCGAAGGAGCCCACGGGTTCATGTACAAGCCGCTGGACATGGACAAGGTGATTTGTCTAATCGAAGAGGTGGGCAAACACTGATCCTATAGGCAGGGCTCCGGAGTTGCCACCTTGATGGCTGATGGCGCTTCTGCAATCACCGCGCGATTTGGACGATTGTGCAGCCTTCACCGTAACCTTGTTCGCTGTTGCACAAACGACATGAACTCCTGAACGTGGCCTGGCGGGCGCCTATGTTAATGGCGGCCATGAAGTATTGGGCGTGCGTGAAGCAACTGAAAGATTGGAACTGAACGTGAGGTTGCTGAGGAGGGGAAAACGAGCACCACTGTGGAGTAGGTGAGAAATCGGAGCGTATCTACCATTCACCAGTCTTGTGGTACGCGAGTCCCATAGCAATTAGACCCACGCCAAAACCAATGATAATTGCCTGAGGCATAAGATCGAACCCTATCCCAACGCCCAAGCCAATGACAAGACACCCAACAAATAGGAAACTGGCCAAGCCTGGCTTCTTGGCTCGCTTATTGTCATCTGCCATCGTTCGCTCGCCCGATGCTTATCTGTTTGCTGGCCTCCACTATGCCTTTGTCTTCGACGGAAGTCAAGCCTCGGATGCCTGATAGTCTGGAGTTGGGCAGGACAGCATGAAGCCCTGCGCGGCGGTTATAGGGGTAGCCGTTTGTCTGGGCGTGCGTGAAGCAATTGAAAGATTGGAACTGAAGGTGAGGCTGGTCAGGCTAGAGGCACCGCGGCGCTGCCTTGTTGCGCGTTACACAAACGACATGAACTTCTGAACGTGACGTGGCGGGTTCCCATGCCGGTCGGTGACGTGAAATGAGGGAGGCGGGGTTCTCGACCCGCCTCTTT
>CAZBET010000162.1:0-4311 GCA_964490995.1 uncultured Dehalococcoidia bacterium | reverse complement strand
TCACCCGCTGCCGTCGGCAGGGGACGGAGCCCCTGCCCTATGACCCATGGAATCGGCATTTTCGTGGCAATCACACTCCGAACAACCTCAAGGACTCAGAAAACGAAGCTCCAGGCACGATCGGAGCCGATGCTCCAAGCCAGCCGGAAGCCTCCGAATTGCCCCTAGGGTTTCCTCAAGAGGACGAAGAACTCCTGGTTCCCGTCCGCGCCGAGAACCGTCGATGCCGTCAAACCCTCAAGCCTGAAACCGCGGTCAACAGCCCAGCAGATGAAGCGTCCCAGGACGGTGGCGTGAACAAGCGGGTCCTTCACCACACCGCCCTTGCCCACCTGACGGCGCCCGGCCTCAAACTGCGGCTTGACCAGCGCAACAATGCGCCCCCCGTTTTTCACCACTTCGGAGACCGACGGCAGCACCTTCTCCAGCGATATGAATGACAGATCCACCGTTGCCAGGTCAACCCGTTCAGGCAGTGCCAACGGATAGCGAGCGTTGACTCGCTCCATCACCACCACTCTTGGGTCCTGCCTCAGCCGGTAGTCGAGCTGCCCGTAGCCGACGTCCACGGCGTACACCCTGCTCGCCCCACGCTGCAGCAGGCAGTCAGTGAAGCCCCCTGTGGAGGCGCCGACATCCATCACGACCTGCGAAGCAACGTCCACCCCGAATTCGTCGAGGGCTCCCTCCAGCTTCAGGCCTCCCCTGCCAACATAGGCAGGTCGCTGGAGCACTTGAACCACGGCGTCTTCGCTCACCAGGCTGCTGGGTTTGACCACCTTCCTGCTGTCGGCCAGGACCGCGCCCTCCATGACCATGACCCTGGCCTTCTCTCTGGTGTCCGCCAGCCCTCGCGCAACGAGAAGGGTATCTATCCTGCGCCTCGCCACACCGTCTTAGGATAGACGCGGATGCAATCAAAGTCAAACGCGGGGACGAGTAGAGTCTTCGACAGAAGAGGCTTTGCAGGCGGGCGAGGTCGCCCTGCCTTAGGGGGGCATTCACGTCTCTGCCTGCTGATGGGTTGGTGGGTTTCGCTGCGCTGCACCCACCCTACGGCCGTACGGGCGCGAGGGCGCGGTAACCGCGCCCCTACCGTGGGGGGACTTTGCTCTATCCCCCTTCGGAGAAGGGGGATAGAGGGGGATTCGAATAGGACCGGAGGTTGTCGGCGTCCCCCTTCGCAGGCTTTGCCAAAGGGCGGTGTTGTGGCAGAAACGCGATGCCGAGTGTATCATAGCGGTAGCCCGGTTCGGAGGTGGCAGAATGACGCTGGCACTGGAAGGCACCAAGGTTCTCGACCTATCACGCACTGTACCCGGCCCCTTCTGCACCATGATGCTGGCGGATATGGGCGCAGAGGTCATCAAGATCGAAGCACCCGACTACCAGATGGGAATGCTTCCAGACCAGGAGAAGCACGCCGCTTATGATTACCTTTCCCGAAACAAGAAGAGCATTGCGCTGAACCTGAAATCCCCTGAAGCCAAGGATATCTTCCACAAGCTGGCAGCTAACGCTGACGTCGTCATGGAGGCCTTTCGCCCCGGGGTCACCAAGAGGCTGGGTGTAGATTATGGAACCATCTCAAAGCTCAATCCGCGGATTGTCTATTGCAGCCTGACCGGCTTCGGACAACAAGGGCCCTATCGCGATTTGCCCGGGCACGACCCGAACTACATCTCCATCGGCGGTGCGGTGGCCCTCACCGGTGACCAGGAAGGAAACCCGGTGATCATCCGGGCCGCCCTGGGGGACATTGGCAGCGCCCTTCACGCCGTCATCGGAATTCTCTGCGCGCTCGTGGCGCGGGACAAGACCGGGAAAGGCCAGTACATAGACGTCTCGATGACCGACAGCGTGCTGTCCTTCCTCACGGTGAGCCTGCTCAGGTACTTCAGGGATGGCTTCATCCCGAAGAGAGGCTGGCCGTCTCCATCAATCAACGTCTGGAAGACCAAGGACGGCAAGTTCATATCCACCGGCCTGATAGAACCGTACTTCTGGGAGCGCTTCTGCCGTGCCCTGGGCAGAGAGGACCTGATCCCGCAGCACCGCGCCAAAGGCGAGAAGCTGCAGGAGGTGCACTCCGCCATCAAGGAGGCCTTCCTGACAAAGACCCGGGACGAATGGTTCCAGATCATGAAAGAGGCGGACACGTGCGTCAGCCCTGTGCTGGAGCTGGATGAGGTCGTCAACGACCCGCACCTGCGCAGCCGCGACATGTTCCCTGAGTTCGACCACCCGAGACAGGGAAAGGTGAAGCAGCTCGGCATGCCCATAAAGCTTTCGGATACGCCGGCGCAATTCCGGAGCTTCGCCCCGCTCATCGGGCAGCACACAGACGAGATACTGCGGGGCCTGGGCTACACGGCGCAGAAGATCGAACAGATGCGCGAGTCAGGCGCCATCAAGTAGGGGCACGGTGCACCGTGCCCCTACCCCGTCATCGCGAGCTGCCCGCCTCTGGGGGGCGACGTGGCGATCTCCCAGTATGATGGGAGACCTGTGACGGACAACGCGGCCCACAAAAGCGTCGGTGCTTCGTCCTTCGCAGTGCGAAGGACGAGGGTCTGGCAATGACGTGGGGAATTACGTAGGGGCACGGTGCACCGTGCCCCTACCCGTCATTCCTGCGGAGGCAGGAATCCAGTCACGATCGCCCGCTATGATGGGACACCCGGGGACGGAAGGATTCCTCACAGCCCGTGGTGCGGGAAGACAAGCCGCTTCACCTCCGCCACGCTGTCCTCGGCGAAGCGGCGGGCCTGTTTTTCGAGCCGGGCGTCTATTCCCGCCTCCTGATCGTCCCTCAGCTTCCTCAGGCCGTAGCGCTCCTGGAAGTCGAACGGTATCTCGTCGGGCCATTCCCGGCCGACCATGACCCCGTAGGCTAGCGTCCAACACCTTACCACCACGCTCGGCTCATAGCCGCCGCCGCCCAGAGCCACCCACCTGGGGGCCATCTGCCGCATCCTTCTTACCAGCGCCTCATAGCCCCCGGTGGTCAGACTGAGCTGGGTTAGCCGGTCGAGGTAGTGCGTATCACAGCCCAGTTGGGTCACCAGGATGTCCGGCCTGAACCTCTCCACAAGCCCCGGCACCACTTCATCGAAAGCCCGGAGATAGATTTCATCGCCCGTATAGGGGGCAAGCGGTATGTTGACCGAATAGCCTTCGCCAGAACCCACGCCGATCTCCCGCACATCTCCAGTGCCCGGAAAGAGGAACCGCCCCGATTCGTGCAGAGAGATGGTAAGAACGCGGTCGGTGGCGTAGAAGGCGTTCTGCACCCCGTCGCCGTGGTGGGCATCGATGTCAACGTAGGCCACCCTGAGTCCCTCGGCCAGCAGGCGGTTTATGGCTATCACCACGTCGTTGAAGATGCAGAAGCCGGAGGCGTGGTCAGGCGCCGCGTGGTGTTGGCCGCCAGAGCAGTTAAAGGCGACATCCACCTGCCCTGACGCCACAAGCTCCGCGGCCCGCAGGGAGGCCCCCACCACCAGAGTGGACAATTCGTACATCCCCGGATACACAGGGTTGTCGCCGAATTCACTGAAGTTGAAGCGGGCGGGGCTGAACCTCTTCTCGCCATCGCTGAAGCTCTTCACCGCCTTCAAGTACTCCGCAGTGTGGAAGGAGAGCAGCGAGGCCTCATCGGCATCGCCGGGAGCCACCACTACCGAATCGGGCAAGTCGAACGCCCCGTAGGACTTCAGAAGCTCGTAGGTGTACTGCAAACGCGTGGGGCCGAAGACCTCATCCGCCCTGCTGTCACGCCGCGCAACCTCCTCCCCGTAGACGAAGGCTGCTTTGCTCATACAGCGCTCGCTATCTCGTCCAGCTCCCTTGCCATCCTTCTCCAGTGGCTGCCCCGCCAGTAGACGCGCCGGCAGGCCGGGCACTGCATGTACTGAGTCTGCGTCTGGTACACGTAGGGCGGCACCAGCTTCTCAACCTCCTCTCTTGTCCGGGGCACCAGCGGCTCATTGCACTCGATGCAGAGGGAGAACGGACTCACCTGCCCGGCCAAATTCAGAGCGCTGAATACCTGCCGCAGTTGCGACTTGACGCCGTCGTCCCTGATGAAGATGACCTTCAGGCGACCTGTCGCGGCGACGCGCCGCTTCATTATCTGTGTGTCTCTGGTCAGCAGCACCCTGTTCTCATCTAGCGCAATCCGCACCAGCCTGTTGTCGTCGATACCCCTGATGAACAGCGTATCGAACCCGGCGATCCTCAGCCAGCGGGCCAGCCTGCCCACGTTGGAGTCGACGATGAACCTCACGGCTGGATTTTAGCACAAACGCC
>CAZBET010000161.1:0-4319 GCA_964490995.1 uncultured Dehalococcoidia bacterium | reverse complement strand
AGCGTCTCCTCAACCCGTAGAGACCGGTGGAGTAGTCACTAGCCTCGAAGCCGTAGACATATCTTATCATTTTCTGGAAGATAACGTTGCCCACCCGATTGAACCCCGGGATGTTCTGCCGTCCAGTTCTCCGCGAGGCATACACCGCGTCACAGGATTCCAGCGCCTCCATCATGCTGGGGATGGCCTCGGCAGGATAGGTGTCATCAGCGTCCATGAAGATCACGTATTCCCCTCTGCAGTGCGCTATTCCGGTCTTCAGCGCCTCGCCCTTGCCGTGGTTCTCATCGTGCCTTATGACCCCGCAGCGGAATCCACAGGCGACCTGCGACGTGGCATCGCTCGAGCCATCGTCCACCACCAGCACCTCACATACGCCGTCCACAGCACGGAATATCTTGTTCAAGACCACGGGGAGTCCCTTTTCCTCGTTGTAAGCTGGCACAACAATGCTCGTCGTAATCGAACGCTTCGTCTCTGGCTCCTTCAGCATGCGGTTCTCAGGGCGAAGCAGGCTCGTTACCATAGCCTATGCTCTCCTCTCAGCCGATCCCTCAGGCACCGCACGTAGCTGCGGGTCTGACCCCAGCAAGTGTGGCCCGGAGGCTCACAAGAAAACCTACACAGATCCGGGATGACCGCTTCGTGTCTCGGGCATCCTCCTGGACTTCCACCTTCTCAGCCCCAGGTATCCGGCCATCCCAGCCAGGCCAAGTCCGAGAAGGACGACCGTGGCAAGCTCCGGAACGGGGTAGCTTGGCTCCGACTGCGGCCACACAAGGTAGCTGTTGCTGCCGCCGGTCTTCACTACCACGTTGCCGCTGCCCAATGGATTCTCGATCCGAAATGCCAGGTAGTCGCCCTGCGGCACGGTGAAAGCGGGCACAGTGAATGAGAAGACGAGATTCTTGTTATCCCCGTAACCGGAGAACTGGTGCGAGCCCGCAGAGGTGAAGGTGAAGCTTGTCGCATCGTAAGAGCCAACGGAGACAACGAATGTCTCGTCGGCAGCCGATGTGGCATCGAGCGTTATCCTGCCCTTCCAGGCACCCTCTGGAAATCCGACATCCACCGCCGCTGCTTCATCGGCCTTCCAGACTCTTGAGGTTGCATCAGCTATCGTTACAGTGTTCTCGTCCTTTAAGGAGTCCCCTTTGTACATTGTGTCGTCATTGCTCAAGTACCAAGGCTCGCATACATGCACGGAGTCATCGACCCAGGTCGCCGCGATAGGGTGTCCCAGACTGTCGCTGAGCTCGCCGTCATGGAGGTCTATTGCGCTGCTCTGGTAGGGCGTGCCAACAACGTGGAAGTGGAGGTCTGCCAGGAACCCTGTCCCGGTGAGCCCCGGATACATTGGAGGCCAGTAGGAGAGTACTCTGATATGTCCGGAATCTGGCTCCCCGGGTGGCACCCATGCCCATTCAACGGTAAGCGACGTGCTGCCTATCTTGCACCCGTCGACAGCGGTGAGGTCAAGGACGGCAGGGTCATACGACACGTCGAACTGGGAAGCAGCGAAGTCCTCCACGTAGGAGATATTGACCCTTGCCACGAAGTCGCTGCCTACAGGCACCTCGTCCGGGGCGTCGACGCTGATGGTGACAGACTGGCCAAGGGCGGGCATAGCCGGCAGTGCCAGCGACAGTGCGAGACACAGTGCGAGAGCCAATACCACCGCAGCCAATGGCCTAATTCGACTCACCGCTCCCATCCTACCTCGCCTCCTACTCTTCTTGCCGTATTCCAAGTCGCATTGCCTCACGATCACAGCCCCAAGATAGTCCTCTTCACCTTCACCCAGTCGAAAATATCGACGTCCCCATCCTTGTCCGCGTCCGGTTTCCCGCGCGGGGGTCTTGAATCCAACCCCAGGACAATCCTCTTCACCTTCACCCAGTCGAAAACGTCTACGCGGCCATTGCCATCTGCATCACCAAGCTCCAGGAAGTTAGCAGCAATGGAGCAGTCTCCATTCACGGTAACGAAGGTCTCTGCGCTGTCCCTGTCATTCACGCCGAGCACGTCGCCTGTCCATTCGACAAAATCGTATTCGGGGTCAGACACTGCCTGAAGCTGAACAGTAGCACCCGGAAGAACCGTAGACGTGCCTTCATCGGGGTTGACCATGCGGCCACCCGCGGTGCTGCTGACAGTGAGAGTACACAGCCGCTGAATCCAAGGCTCGTACTCGACTCCGTCAGACACCGCGTCGCCTGTGCCGTCCGGATTGGTGGCGGCGTTATGTGGGCCGCTGGCATCGCCCCACCAGTTGTTGGTGGCATCGAGAATACCCGGGCCGCCGTAGTTGTTAATCCCGGCGGCATTGCCGCTGAAATCGTTGGAGTGAACCTCGACGCCTGTACCGACGGTCGAGGTACCTATTCCCTCGAAGGTGTTGCCTGTGAAGTCGTTGTTCTGGATGGTGACGTCGTTGAGCCCGTCAGAACCGATGCCGACGAAGTTGGCCTGTAAGTTGTTGCCGTCACACAGGAGGCCGTGGTCACTTGAGGGATTGATGTAGAAACCGGTAAGCCAGTTGGCGATCTCGTTGTCCTTGACCACTATGCCGTTGGTGTTGTAGCCGAACAGGATGCCCCGGGCGACGACGCTTGTGTCGGTGCCAACCAGCACGTTGTTCTCGATAGTGTGGCCACCCGTCGCTGCCAGGACGTAGATGCCTGCCTTCTCCCCCAGGAAAGCGCTGCCGTTGTTGACCTGGAAGCCGTCCACAACGATGCCACTGGCCTGGAGCGCGATGCACCCATCGACGATGGACTCGGCGCCTCTGCTTCCCGGGTTCGCGCCAGCGCTCACCCCCGCATTGGCGCCCTGGAGGGTCAAAGCCTTGCCGATTGGGACGTTCTCAAGATAGCTGCCCGGCCCGACAGTCACGGTGCCGCCCGATGCCGAAGCGCCAACCGCTGACTGGATGGAGGCGAAGGCATCGAGACCGATTGTGCAGGTGCCATTGCCGGGCAGAGGGACTGCTGTGCCAACGCTCAGCCCGGCCCAATCGTCGTCCACCCAGCAGTCCTGTACACCTCCCTGGCCTGTCCAAGCGTTGTAGACGACGTTGTCGCTCACTGCGTCACCCGTGCCGCCGGGATTCGTCGTCGGGTGGTACGGGCCGCTGTTGTCCCCCCACCAGTTGTTGGTGGCATCGATGGTGAAGCTGTTCTGGTTGACCACTCCCTCCAGGCCGTTGTTGTAGATGTGGTTGTCGTTAATTGCGACGGTCCCGTTGACACCTGTCCAAATCTTGACTCCCCTTTGTGCATTGTCATGGATGACGTTGCCGGTGACTGTTAGGGTGCCAAACGTAGCGTTGTACGTAAACATGCCGTCGCTGCCGTTGTGGTCCATCTCGTTGTTGCTTACGGTGATCGTCGCCGCAGAGTCGCTGGCGCCGACGCCGAGGCCAGCCCCAAGCGCGCTTGGGTAGTTCGAGCCGTTGTGGAGATGGTTGTTGTCGACCAGAACCGAAGCCGCGCCGACCACATTGATGCGAAGGGCATTGCACCCGGAGGGCAGCTCCGAGGCCGGTGAGGGCGAGATGTCGTTGTACTGGACTACTACGTTGCTGACGACGCTGTCCGCATTGCCCCCGACGTTGACCAGGGCCGGCGGCTTCCCGGCTTCATTGCCCAGCGAGTAAACGATGTTGTTGACAAACCGCGCCGTGCCGGATTGAAGATCGACTGTGCCCCGTTTGCCCCTGATGCTGAAACCATCGATAGTGACGCTGTTCGAGGCATTGGTCGACACGTATACGGCTTTGCTGGCAGGGGCGACAACGATGGTCTCAGCCCCCGCCCGGCCGCGAGCATCGACGCCAGCCTGCGCGCCTTGCAGCGTCAACGACTTGTTCACAGTGACAAACTCGTTGTACGTTCCTGCGCCCACGCTGACGGTATCGCCGACGGTCACGTCGTTCACTGCGTCCTGAATACTGCGATACACGACAGAGTAGGGATCAGATTGGTGGCCTGAGACAGCTCCTGGGTCGCTTGCATCAACGCAAATCGTGCCGGGTGCCGCCGTCGCAGTCGCCGCTGGGCCAATAGCCGCTCCCAGCGAAAATACCAGCGCCAGAAGTACTGTTGCGTGCAATAGTCCGGCTTTCATAGTACACCATCGCCTGCGATTTTGGATGTGGCTGAGAGCGGGGGCCTCGGCTGAGCTCGGTACTTCTGGAGAGTTTGGGACATAACGAAAGTCCTTCCATTTCATTCTAACATGGGAGTCAATAGGATGGTACGCCCCCTAATCCGTGGGTTGTGGAAAACCCAGCGGCGGTTGATGGAGTTTTGCATGGA
>CAZBET010000160.1:0-4335 GCA_964490995.1 uncultured Dehalococcoidia bacterium | reverse complement strand
CTTCCGCCCCGCGGAGAGTATGCTTGAACCCTCCACCCAAGGGAGAGGGACAGCGCAGAGAAAGGGGGTGACACTCAATGGTAGGACCACAGTATTTTGTGACGGCAGAGATTCCGTACCACGGCATGATAAGCAACATTCAGAACATCATGTCGATAATGCAGCAGGTGTGGGCTCACCTGATACGGCTCGACACCGGCAACCTTACGTGGACGGAGGTCAACAAGCAGTGGGAGCTCAGCGGCAACTTCCCCAACATGACGGAGAAGGGCGCTGACATCATCGGGGCTGTAATGACGATTCTTCACAATGGTTTGATCTTCGCGGCCCAGTTCAGCACGCTGCTGCCGTACAACGTGGTACCGGTCAACATTCCGACCTAATACCTGGCCGCCTAGAGGCGGCAGGCAGGTAGTGAGCACAGTTTCGGGCGTCTATCTTGGGCGCTGGACGCCCGGGAGTGCTCCCAGTGGTTTCTAACGGCAACAACGAGTATTCCCTAAGTTGAGGGGGTGAACGAGAGTTCACCCCCTCAACTGTGTCTCCAGTATCTACCCTAATCCGTAGGGGCGAACCCATGTGTTCGCCCTCGACCGGGATTGGGCAGACACACTGGTCTGCCCCTACAACCATATCATCCCTGTTACCACCTGGCGGGTGACCGTTCCGAATCTGGACTCACGGCTGGAGCAGGCTTGCCCTGAGCGAAGTGGAAGGGCTCAGGGCGAACGGGAAGAGAGCCTATAGTCCGGCTTAATCCGTAGGGGCGAACCCATGTGTTCGCCCTCGACCGGGATGGGGCAGACACACTGGTCTGCCCCTACAACCATATCATCCCTGTTACCACCTGGCGGGTGACCGTTCCGAATCTGGACTCACGGATTGAGGGCTGAGGACGGGGGCTTGACAGGCTGGCAGATATCCTCTAGATTATCCACAGAAGCGAAGGGGTTCATGGCAGGTGCAGGAAATGAAGCGGTGGCACTGGGCGGGATTGGTGGCGCTCGTTTGGCTGGGCGTCGTGTCCGGGCGCGGCACTGCCCTCGCGCAGGACTGGGAGATGCCTTCGATACTCTCCGATGTCCTGGTGCCCATACTGGTCATAATCAACGAGGTGCTCGGACACTTCGTTGTGGGCAACACCCTGACGGACCCCGCAGGCGAGTCCCTGGTAGTGTCGTTGAACACCATGGTGCACTACGTCGCGGACTTTCTTGCGCAGTTGTCGATACTCCTGCCAGCCAACGTTGCCGGTTGATAATGGATGAGAAGACGGAGAAGTCATGAGTAGCAACGTATGTGGGAACTGCGCCAATTTCAAGCCGGCGCGCGGAGCGAAATTCTTCAATTGCACCAGCGCCAAGCACCTGGGCCTCGACTATGGAATGCAGGTGAGAGCGGACAGCCGTTCCTGTGACGCCTTTGTGCCGGTCAAGGCTTCTGCGAAGGCTGCCCAGAGCCCCGCAAAGGCCGGCGCGACGTCACAGAGTGGACGGCGGGAGCCTGTCAAGCTTTGCCCCTGGGTGAGAATAGTCCTCCTGATCTTACTGGTGGTAGTGATCGTCCTGGTTTCGTGGTTGATCTACACCTGTGTCTCCGGCGGGATATCGCGCCCGCCGGGGCCTACACCGACCCCAACCGGCGTAGCTACACCTGGACCGACGGCGCCAACGGGAGGGCCCGGGCCTACTGCGACTGGGATAGCCACGCCGAGGCCGCAGCCGACGCCCGTCCCCGTGTCCAGGTTCAAGGTGGGTGAGTTCGCTGAGGGGTCGCCGGAGAGAATCTCCATTACGACTGCGAGAAGGACGACTGGGGATGGGGAGGTATGGGCAGCGCCGTATGGAACAATCTATGTCAGAATCACGGTGGTGGTAGAGAGCACCGGCGCCAGCTTCAAGCTGGCTGATTTCGTTGTGGTGGACTCGCAAGGTCGTAGGTCCGTCATGACCGAGAAGAGGGGTTCCAGTGCGTTTATATCGGGTGCCATTCCCGGTGGCAAGACGTTTGGCGGCACCGCCTGGTACCTGATGCCCGACACAGCATACAACTTCGACGTTCACCACTACGTCCAGGGCCTCGGGCCCGCCATATGGGAACTGCCCTGGTAGCTGGGGCAAGCCTCGCCCCCACTCGCGCGATGGCTGCTCGTCCGGGCAACGTTTCTGCTCCTCTGGCGATTACCCGCGTGATGTCGGCGTGCCCTCCCGGGTCCTCGCGGTTTCCCCTTGGTCTTCGTCGGCGGTCATTCTTTGCCACGCAGCCTGAGTGCAGGCTCGCCCTGGCTGGCGGCGCTCCAACCTGCTGGTCAGGCAGGGATCCAAAGAGGCACTGTAGCCGGAAGGACCGGGCAGACCGTGCTTCCCTACCTTCCCAACAGCGACCGTAGGAAGCTCCAGTAGCCCTGTGTCATGGGCAGACCCGAAATGACGGGGTAGAAAACGACAAACAGGACGACGTTCACGGCAAGATAACTGGCGATAGCCCACTTGTGTTGTGCCCAGAGCCTGTCGAGCCAAAGTGTTGCTGCTAGAACCAGAAACAGCACATTGGGGTAGAAGTGGTATAGGAAAAGGCGTGGAATCGGGATGAACAGCAGCCACTGGGCGAGGAAGGGAACTGCGACAAAGGCGGCGTTTTTGTCTCGGCGTCTGACCGCGAGCCAACAGGTGAGAAGGACCGCGATGGTCCCCACCCACCAGAGCGCGGGGTTTCCGGCGGAGATGATGTACGAACTGGTGTCGCCGAATTTCCCTGAGTAGAGAGTGACGGGGCGAAACATGAAGGGCCAACTCCACCAGGGCGAGCTACAAGGATGGCCGGTTTCTATACCCGAATGGAAACTGAACATGCGGAGCTGGTAGCTCCAGAAGTCCGCCAGACCGTGTCCTGCCATGAAATAGGGGATGAAGGAGAGGAGGTAGATGGCTGCGGCTGCCACGAGGCCACCGGCGAGGTAGAGCAGCTCACTCCTCAGGACCGGCTTCCCCCACTTCACCATGATCAACAGTACGAGCAGTCCTACGAACCCGAGCATCGCCGTCCACTTGGTGGAAAACGCGAACCCAAAGCAGACGAGGCTGAGGAAGAGGTCCCGTCCTCTCGTCGACGGCTCTTGATAGTAGCGATAGAAGAAGAAGAACATGGCCATGATGAAGAAGACCAGAAATGTCTCCCCGGTGCCTACCCGTGCCAGGGTGAAGTGCATGAAGTCGAAAGTGAGGAGAAACGCAGCCAGGATACCGGCCTGCGGCGAGCCAAACATGCGCTTTGCGAATAGGTAGACGAGCGGGATCATCAGCGTCGCGAAGATCACGCCGGGAATGCGCCACGCAAAAGGGTTGTTGCCCAGGACGCCGATACTGGCGGCTATGATGAGCTTGCTCATTGGAGGGTGACTCCACTCCGAGGGTTCTTGGAGGTGCAAGTACTCGTCTGCTGTTCGGACGAAGTATATCTCGTCGAAATAGGCGCCGGACTTGGGACTAACTGGCTCGTGCACTAGGTACTGCTCGTCGACAAGGGGCCCGCCGGCCGGTTCGCCGTTGTTGCCCAGGACTTGGGCTATGTCGAGCCTTTGCTTTCCTGCAAACAGGGCCACCTCGCCAATGTGCCCTGACTGTCCCCAGAAGGTGAGCCTAACGTACTGGGTCTCGTGACCCACCGGCACCTCTTTCCACTGCCGGTAGACTCCATACCCGCCCGTGTTTGATTCCGGCAGGTGGCTCACGAAGTCCCAGCTTCCCGGTCGACCCGAATAGACGTCAACTTCAACCGGACTGGCATCTTGAATGAAGAGGAGGACCGTATCTACCTGGGTTTCGGTCCCGAGGTCCAGATAGATGTCATCGGGGTTCCTAACGGGCGTCCAGTTGGACGAAGGAAGATGAAAGTCGCCCAGATTCCAGAGTGACACGATGAAGAAGAGAATAGCCAGTGCCGTCACGATCAGGGGGGGAAGGAAGGGTCTGGAAAGCAGATGTCTATGCCAGGCCGCCGTGGCGGTCTGGCGACCGGCGTTCGAAGCCTGGACAGGGCCACCTATCTGTGCCCTGCATTTGCCGCACCTGTACTTCGCGCTAGGCTCCGAGACTTCAGGGATGCGGTTGTTTGCGCCGCACCTGGGGCAGACAATAATCACACCGTACCTCGGCCGTCAAGTCGAAGGCGGCCCTGCCTTTGGCCATTGTACATACTTCCCGTTCCGGGGACAATCCCTGTTGGCCTCTAATCCGTGAGTCCAGATTCACGAGGCTCAACCGGCGGCTGATGAGGCGTAGGTTTTCCTTTCCGTTCGCCCTGAGCCTGTCGAAGGGCCGTTCATGGTTCGACAAG
>CAZBET010000159.1:0-4345 GCA_964490995.1 uncultured Dehalococcoidia bacterium | reverse complement strand
AGCCTGTCGAACCATGAACGGGCCCTTCGACAATCCTTCGACGCGCTCAGGACAGGGCTCAGGGCGAACGGCGGGAACAGCCATTCTCCTAGCAATGCTGGTGGGTTTCGCTCCGCTTCACCCACCCTACGAGCTGTTGTCTTTGCGAGGTGTCCGCCGCAGGCGGACGCCGTGGCAATCGCCTTGTACCCGACCACCGGGCCACAGGCCGTGGGTGCTTCGTAGACCGGGCGATTGCCGCGCCTCGCCCTTCGCGGCGCGAAGGCCGATGGTCTCGCAATGACATTCTGAACACCGGGCTTCCGGGGGGCGCATGTGCCATGCGCCCCTACCTATGGATGACCTCCTACGGGCTTTCCTGCACCTTATCGACCTTGATCTTGACGATGTGGTTCACCTTCAGGTTCTTGGCGGCGAACTCCTCGTTCAGTTGCTCGAATAGCTCCCCCGAGTCGAGTATCTCGCCCTTGCCCCAAATGCGGCAACCCTTGAGCGTCCGCGGATGCACGACCAGGATGGAGACATAGGGGTTCTCTCTCAGGTTGGCGATGGTGCGCGGCGAGTTGATGTCGGCGAAGAGCACGTGGTCATCGTCCAGCACGCGGAATGACCCCTTGGCTGAGACGTTCGGCCTGCCGTCCCTGCTCGCCGTCGCTATCATCGCAGGGCGAATCTCTGCTATCGCTGCCTTGACTTCCTCCGAGAGCTTGCCCATGGAGCACCTCCAGTCTATCTTAATCGGCGGAGAACCGTTGAATCAAGCTGGCTGCGTTCTCCACCAACCCCTGCTGCGGCTCAAACCAGCGGATGCGTTCGTCCTTGAGGCGGAACCAGGCATACTGGTGACGGGCGAAGCGATGGGTATCGAACTTGATCTGCCGAATCGCTGAAGGCAGATCCGTTTTCCCCTGAAGGTACATGCCCATCTGTTTGTAGCCCAGTCCCGACATCGAGGGGAGGTCGAGCCCGTAGCCCCGGGCGACGAGCCCCTCGACCTCAGCCAGCAGGCCCTTCTCCATCATCATGTCCACGCGGACGTCGATGCGCTGATACAGGTCGCTTCTGTCCGTAGTCAAACCGACGACAAGGGAATCGATGAAAGGGGCCTTTGTCTGGAGGGCAGAGAAGAGCTTCCCTTGACGGCAGACTTCGAGCGCACGGATCACCCTGCGCACGTTCCTGGGGTCGATCCGCTCTGCGGCCACCGGGTCCACCTGTTCGAGTTCATGGTAGAGGGCCCCGACCCCCTCGGCGCGGGCCCTTGCTTCGAGCTCGTGTCTCAGCCCAGGGTCAGGCGGCACCGCGGGCACCTGCCACCCCTCAACGACTGCCCAGACGTAGAGGCCGCTGCCGCCGACCAGTAACGGCAGCTTACCCCTTCGCCGAATACCGTCAATGGCTTCCCGTGCCTTGTTCTGGTAGAGGGCGAGGCTGAACGGCTGGTCGGGGTCAACCATGTCTACCAGGTGGTGGGGGACCAGGGCCCGTTCGTCCGCCGTGGGCTTGGCGGTGCCGATATCCACGTAGCGGTAGACCTGCCGGCTGTCGGCATTTACAATCTCGCCGTCGAATCGCTGGCCCAGTTCGAGCGCAAGGCTGCTTTTCCCCATCGCAGTCGGCCCTACGATCGCGACCAGACGGTTCATCCCACTTTCTTGAGCCTGGCGGTCTGCTCCACAATGCCGATGAACTCAGCCGCTTTCAGGCTGGCCCCTCCCACCAGTGCCCCATCGATTTCGGGCTGGCCGATGAACTCAGCGACGTTGTTGTTGGAGACGCTGCCCCCGTACTGGATGCGCATTTGCTGGGCCACCCCGCTCCCGTAGAGCTGGCCGACGACGTTCCGGATCATGCCGATGACGGCGTTCGCCTGGTCGCCCCTGGCTGCCTTGCCCGTGCCGATGGCCCAGATGGGCTCATAGGCGATGACCGCTCCCTGAGGCGAATCAATGCCTTCGAAAGCTCCTTTGACCTGCCGGGTGATGACCTCAATGGTCTCGCCCGCCTCGTTCTGTTTCAGGCTTTCTCCGACGCACACGATTGGGGTGAGGTGCGCGTCGAACGCGGCTCCAACCTTCTTGTTCACGGTCTGGTCGGTCTCTCCGAAATACGCTCTTCTCTCCGAGTGCCCCAGGATGACATAATCGCAGAGCCCGGCAAGCATCGCCGGAGATACCTCACCGGTGTAGGCACCGCTGCGCTCAAAGTACATGTTCTGAGCGCCGAGTTTGATGGGGGTTCCTCTGATGAGTTCCTTGACGGCGACCAGTGAGACGAAGGGCGGACAGAGCACCTTCTCCACCCCGGCGATACCGCTCAGCTTCTTCTTCATCGCCTTGACCAGCTCCTCCGCCTCCGCGACGTTGGTGTTCATCTTCCAGTTGCCGGCAATAATGGGCGTCCGCATGGGTTACTCTCCTCGTTTCTTCGCCTTGGACTTGATCATCTTGGCCATTCGAGTCAACGCGTCCAGAGCCTCCACCGCATCTTGCCGCGTGGGCAGTCCCTCGGGCAGCGAGCCCGGCAGGGCGTCGGGATAACGCGTCACGATGTAGTACGCTTGAAGCTTCTCACAGTCATCACGGATGTCTTGCAGCTTCCCGTCCACCGCCACGCAGTGGCTCAGGATCTCCACCAGTGAATGAGTCCTGGGTATGCCCCGGCTGCCGCTCTTGAGGAAGCCCTTCAGCAGTTTCTCGACACCTTGCTGGGCGTGAAAGCACACCTGGTTGTAGAGCTGCTCCAGGAGCGCCAGCTCTGCTATCCGCCTATCTTCTTCCGCGAGATTGAACCAATCCTGAGCTTGATTCATAGATTACCTTTCCCTTCGCCACTATCTCGTCCTTCCAGAAGTAATGGCCCTCCCTTTCGAAGACGGCGATCTCCTCCGGCGTATAGACGGTGAAGCTCACTGCCACCGCTGGATGAGTGAGGTGCGTTATCTCCTTGAGACGGTCCAGGAAACGCAGACTCGTGTTTTTGACCACGCAGAGATCAATGTCGCTCCAGGAATGCACCGTTCCCTGGGACAGCGAGCCGAACAAATAGATTCTGTCCGGCTGATAGTCGCGAACTATGACCTCTTTGATGCGCTCCAGCTCGCGCTCAAGGGTTTCTTGCCTCTGCTGAGACGCGACCTGCTTTTGAGCCAGGCCCTCAGCTTGCTCGAGCGTCGGCAACCTGGCATGTGCCTCAGCGAAGTCAGCCCCCCAGCTCTCTTTCTCGACTGTCGCGATCTCTTCCTCCGTAAGGCCGTACAGCGCATAGGCAAGGCGGTCAACCGCCCGGTCAGTCAGCTCGACATCTTCAGCCAACTCGTGATTCTCCGCGGACAAAGCGTTAGGAACGGAGCGGAGTCGCCTCTTGAGTTCCAGCATCCTGCCGGCGAGGGCCGACAGACCATCGTGGCGTTTGACGTCCTCGGGGCTTTCAGGATCAATGCGACGGATGGGAAGAGGCTCCAGGAACTGACGGTTGGCCGAGTAGAACCCGCCTCTGAAGGGGACGCTGACGCGACGCAGATAGAAGTCCAGCAGGCGGCTGTTGAGAAGCGCCATGACGTAGAGGTAGTTGTGGTCGCTTGCGTCCTTCAGAATCAGGCCCCCCACGTCTACGTTGTCAAGGTAGAATTCGCCCTCGCGGTCATACAGGGCCGCCAGCCTGCTCACGAGCCGTGGCACGGCCATCTTGCGGCGGTCATGAAGGGCAAGATTCTGCGTGCGCCCAAAGGCGTACCATCTTTCGTGCCGCATCCTGCCCCTCTCCCGGCCTTCCAGCGTCTTCCTGTTCTCAAGCAGGTACTCCCAGCACCTGGGGTACGCGGAGGCAAACTCCTCTGCCGGGATCAGCTCGGCTTTGCCGCCGGACACCTTGTAGGGGAAGAGCAGCAGCTTTTCCGGGAGCGGGTGCACGTATCGCTCCACATCCTTGCCGCTGAGCAGAGGTTTGAGCAACGCGGACTCGAGTTCACAGTCCCGTTCCAGAGCGCGCGAGTAGACCCTGACCACCCCATCGGTCGGCTCGCTTCGCTTCTCGAGGATATACACTCCGTCCGCACTCGTCTGAAGGCCCACAAAGACCCTGTCGGCGATTTCGCTGAGCGGGGCGGCGCTGGCCGATAGCTTTGCCAGCAGCGTGTCGCCAGTGGGAACCGGGGGCCACACGCCCCTCACGAGGGCCTGCTGGTCCGTCACGATTGTGGGCAATGAAGTCAGGTCGAGCCCCGGTGCTCCCTGGGGGACAGCCACGTCGACCGGCACGGCAGTGTACCGCAACGGCTCGTCTCTCGCGCCCTTCGTCAGAACCGTGACCGCGGGATACGTGGTGGCCCCGGCGAACACCCTGT
>CAZBET010000158.1:2357-4358 GCA_964490995.1 uncultured Dehalococcoidia bacterium | reverse complement strand
AGAGAAGGAAGTGGCGGCCGAGTATGACCGCGCCGCCAGGGAGATGGAGGATGCGGGCCTGAAGCGTCTTCTGACCCGGATAAGAGACCACGAAATCTACCACGCCGAATTGTTCACGGACTTGCTGCGCGAGGAGGAAGGGAAAGCGTAGGTCATTGTGCTGCGTTGAGTCGGCAGCCCCGGTTCCTGCGGCCTTCTCGTTGCTCTTCACGGCGCCCCACGGGGCAGGCAGGAAAGAGGTGACGTGAGATGGAGGTGTGGCATCTTACACCATGGGTCCAGGTGAAGCGGTGCTGGCCGCGGGTCTAGCTGCAGGAGCAGGTCTCTACCTGGTGGCGGTCGTGACCGCGTGCATCATGTTGATTGCGTTGCGATTCCCCAGGCTGCCGGGCCACCGGGGCTAAGGGCGGGTCAGACCCAGGGCGAAAGACCTGGCCAGACGTGAGACGCACTTTGGGAGTATTCGGATGAAGGAGTGCCCGGTCGACAAGAACAAGGCGAGTTGCACGTGCACCTACGAGCCGTGCAGCAGGAAAGGCATCTGCTGCCAGTGCATCGAGTACCACTGGCAGTCGGGCGAACTCCCCGGCTGTCTCTTCCCCAAGGAAGTTGAGCGCACCTACGATCGCTCCATTGAAGCGTTCGTGAGGGCCTACCAGAAGAGGGGGCGGGCGTAGCCAGGGAGCACCGACCCCTACCTCAGGCATTTCCAGTCGGGGGGCCTTGGTGCTTGCTCTGCAAACCAGGGCGTAGGGTGGGTGGAGCGCAGCGCAACCCACCCGCCGACAGGGCGGCAGTGCTTCGTAAACGTGGGGATTGCCGCGCCTCGCCCTTCGCGAAGGGCGATGGTCTCGCAATGACAGGATAAGTCAGGCAATCCCCCTGACCCCCTTCTCCGAAGGGGGAAGGCAAGTCCGGGCGTGGCCGTGTTCCTGTGATTGCTGCGAAGATGCCGATTCCATGGGTCATAGGGCAGGGGCTCCGTCCCCTGCCCGCGGCGGGTGACAGAGCACCCGCGCTATCTTCATACCCCGTGGTGCCGATGGCAATAGGCATGGATGATTGGCACGAAGACCTACCGTTTTCATCCTTTGTGGCGCCTGTGGCGATAGGCATGGTGATTCTGAGCCGAAGCCCTGACCCTGAACGCAGTGAAGGGGAAGGGGCAGCGAGGAATCTCTTGGGTAGGGGCGCGGTTTCCGCGCCCTTCCTTGGGGCGAGGCGACCTCGCCCCTACCGGGCCCGTCGCAGCAATGACACGCCCGCAACGCAATGCGAACGGGGCTGTCGCGTTGCCGCTTCCAACGTCTACCTCAGGCATTCCCAGTGGTCCCTGAGGTTCCTTCTCACCGCCTCCACGACTGCCTTCGTCTCGTCCAGAGATGGGTCCTTCCGGAAGCGCTGCGGGATTTCCTCCGGCTCCGGGGCGTAGACCTTCCAGCCGGCCAGCCCCGCGATGAGGGCAAGCCAGGCATACGGCAGAACCTTCCTGTCATAGCCTGAAGCGATCATGTCCACGACCTTGCCCCCGCAGATTCCAGCCGTCTCCCTGACCTTCTCCCCGATCATCCTGAAGCCCTTCACAGATAATCCCAGATTGGTCAGCGTGTCGCTGAAGTGCGGGTCGGAGCCGCCATTCCTCAGCATTATCTGAGGCTTGAATTCGCTGGCTATGGGCTGCACCAACTCTTCGAAGACCAGTCTGTAGGAATCATAGCCGGCGTACATCGGCATAGGCACGTTTACGGTGAAGCCTTCTCCCGCCCCAGCCCCGATCTGGTGAACAAAGCCAGTGCCGGGGTAGAGGAAGCTCGGGTCCTGGTGAATGTCGATGAGCAGGACTCTGGGATCGCTGTAGAAATACTCGGAAGTGCCGTTGCCCGCGTGGGCGTCCGTGTCCAGGATCAGAATCCTCTCGAGCCTGTATTCCCGCAGCAGATACGTGGCCGCGAAGGCCACGTCGTTGTACAGGCAGAAGCCCTCTCCGTATGAAGGCTTGGC
>CAZBET010000158.1:0-2257 GCA_964490995.1 uncultured Dehalococcoidia bacterium | reverse complement strand
CCGCGCGTATCCTAATAGCCATGAAGCGGTTTCGCACCCTGATAGTCGACGATGAGGAACGCATCGTCAACTTCCTCCGGGCTAAGCTGAAGGCCTCGGGCTATGAGGTCCTCACCGCCAGCAACGGCTTCGAGGCGCTCGAGCAGGCTCAGGCCCAGGAGCCGGACCTGGTTGTGCTCGACCTGCTTATGCCGAAGATGGATGGGTTCGAGACTTTGAAGCAACTGCGCAGCTTCTCGTCGGTGCCGGTCATAATCCTGAGTGCCAAAGGGGCTGATGCCGACAAGATCAAAGGCCTCGGCCTGGGCGCCGATGACTACTTGCCCAAGCCCTTCAACCCCGACGAGCTGGTGGCCAGAATCGAGGCGGTGAGACGCAGGCTGACCCCAGCCAATCGGCGCGGCACCCCGGAGCCTCTGCACGTGGGAGACGTGACGATTGATTTCAGGGCGTGCCGGCTTCTGGTCAACGGGGAAGAGCAGCGCCTGACTCGAATCGAATGGCTCCTGCTGAGCGAGCTTGCCCGTAATACGGGCCGCCTCATGACCTATGAGGAACTCCTGACCCGCGTCTGGGGCCCGGAGTATCGCAACGACGTTCAGACGCTCAGGACCTGGGTCAGCAGGTTGAGACACAAGCTGGAAAAGAAACCCAGCGAGCCCAAGTTGATCCGGACCATCCCCAAGACAGGCTACATCATGGACGTGGCCACAGCCTGACCAAGTCCCCGATATCGTTCAGTGCCCCGGCCTCGCCCGGACCCTCGAACCTTCATCGCCCCCACTCCAAAATGTGATAAATATTTAAGCTTCCGTCTCGGCATTTTATGATTTCTTCACGCTGACAGGCTATTATCCTCCTGTGGTTTGTTCCTGCGAAGGCGGCGAGCGACATGAGAGACAGCGGCTGACCCCGCGGCAGACCCTCCCCGGCTCCCGGTCCGGAGACCTTTCGAGCGGCGCTGACTTCTATCGGAGGACAAGGTAATGCTGGACGGTAAGAGGATTGCAGTCCTGGCGGAAGAAGGTTTCGAGGATTCCGAACTCGTCGAACCGGTGAGGGCGATGAAGGACGCCGAAGCCAGGGTGGTCATAGTGGGCAGTGGCTCCAAGGAAACGTACCGCGGCAAGAGGGGCGGTGCAACGGTCAAGGTTGACGCCACCGCCGACAAGGTCGAGGCGCGCGACTTCGATGCAATCATCATACCCGGCGGCTACGCCCCGGACAGGATGCGTCTGCATCAACCCATGATTGATTTGGTGAAGCGGGCTTTTGATTTGGGCAAGGTGATAGCCGCGATCTGCCACGGGCCGCAGTTGCTGATATCAGCGGATGTGGTTAGAGGACGGCGGGTAACCTCGTGGCCCTCGGTGGCCGTGGACCTGAGGAATGCCGGGGCGAAATGGGTTGACGAAGCCGTGGTTCAGGATGGGAACCTCATAACGGCTCGACGGCCTGCCGACCTGCCCAGGTTCAACAAGGCGATCATGGGAGCTCTGACCAGGGAAGAGGTGTCGTCCAGCAAGGTCAGACGGGCGCCGGGCCCCAGCAAACCGTAAGCGCCGCCAGCTTTCGGAGGGGCACACCAGACGGGGAGCGGAGCTTAAGGCTCTTTGGCACGTGAGGAGGATGTCAGAAAGGGAGGGAAGGCATGGTAATGGATAGATGGAGACCGCTGAGGCCGTGGCGGCCGTCGAGGGCCGTCGACGAGATGGAGCGCTATATGGACGAGGTCCTCGCCGGATGGCCGTTCCGAACGTGGCGGCGGGTGCCGGCCGAGGAGATGTACTGGTCACCCCCCATGGAGCTCTATGAGAAAAGTGACAAGTTCGTCATCCGCATCGAGGTGCCGGGGGTCAAGAAGGACGGCATTGACATCTCCATGACGGGAGAAACACTCACGATAAAGGGCGAGCGCAAAGCTGTCAAGGAGGTCAAGGACGAGGAGTACCACCGGTCCGAGATCTCCTACGGCAGCTTCTCCAGGTCGATAACACTGCCTGCGGCCGTCGATGCCGACAAGATCGAGGCTATGTACGAGGACGGAATCCTGGAAGTGGTCGTGCCCAAGGCCAGGGAGGCCAAACCCTCGAAGATCCAGGTAAAGGGCAAGGGAACCTGATATTGAGCCAGGTCCACGCTCCGCTCCCCCGGCTATCGGTCATAACCCATCTTGTCGTGGCCATCTGGGTTTTGGGCATGCCCTTCACCACCTGATACCGCGGGTACCAAGGAGGGCCGGATGTCGCTCAGACGG
>CAZBET010000157.1:0-4366 GCA_964490995.1 uncultured Dehalococcoidia bacterium | reverse complement strand
AGGGTCCCGCTGTTCTTCTTTGGTGTGCCGGGCCTGGTCATGCTGGGCTTCGGGTTGTGGGAGGGATGGCGGGTGGTCCAGGCGTGGAACGCCGGGGTAGGTTTCTGGCCGGGGCCTGCCCTGCTGGCTGTACTGCTGTGTATCGTCGGTAGCCTCAGCGTGTTTACCGCGCTGATACTGCACACGGTCAGGTCCTTCTTCAAGTGAGGTCGCGTTCGACCGGGGGTCTGGACTACCTGTTCAGGAGGGGCTTCTCCGGGCCCACTTGGCTTTGCCGGCGCGACTTTGGCTGTGCAGCGCCGAACGCTCCTGCCTGCTAAGCAAGCCCCCGCGCTTTCTTCAGGCGGTAGGTCAGCATTGGCACGACCTTGAACAGGTCGCCCACGATCCCGCAGGTGGCCACCTCGAAGATGGGCGCATGGGGGTCTTCGTTGATGGCCACTATGACCTCGGAGTCCTGCATGCCAGCCAGGTGCTGTTCCGCACCCGAGATGCCGCACGCGATGTACACCTTGGGGCATACGGTCTTGCCGGTCTGGCCCACCTGATGCGAATAGGGCATCCAGCCGTCATCCACAGGGGGACGCGATGACCCCACCGCTGCCCCCAGGACGTCGGCAAGCTCCCTTATCAGCTTGAAGTTGTCGGCCTTGCCCAGCCCGCGGCCTCCAGAGACGATGATCTCGGCTTCGTCGAGCCGTATCTTCTCGGATAGGTCCTCGACGAAGCGAAGCAGCTTGGTTCTGGATGTGACCCCTTCTCTGTTGAAGTCCATCTTGATTACCTCACCGCGGCGCTGCTGATCCGGGGTTGACCGCTTGAAAACGCGCGGGCGCACAGTGGCCATCTGGGGCCGTCTCGTCCGGCACACGATAACGGCCATGACGTTGTTGCCGAACGCGGGTTTTGTTTGCAGGAGGAGCTGGCTCTCCGGGTCAATGTCGAGGCCCGTGCAGTCGGCGCTGAGCCCGGTATTCAGAACGGCAGCTACCCTGGGGATCATCGAACGGCCTATCGCAGTGGCGCCAGCGAGGAGTATCTCCGGCCTGTGCTTGCGTATGAGGTCGACCAGCAGGCCGGCGTAGAGGTCCTCCTGGCGGTCCAGCAGCGCTGGGTCATCCGCCAGGTAGATCCTATCAGCGCCATAGGCAACAAGCGTTTCAGCCCCTTCGACATTGTGGCCGAGGCACACCGCGGACAGCTCGGCCCCGAGCTTGTCGGCCAGCTTTCGGCCCTCTGAGACCAGCTCGTAGGCTGCGCCCTTCAGCTTGCCGTCTCGCTGCTCGGCGAAGACCCAGACCCCGCTGAAGCCCTCGCTGGCCGCTTGCCTGGCTTCCTCATTGACCGCCATTTGCGATCTCCACTACTCTGACACCTCTTCCGAATGCCTTAGGGTTCGAACAGTGACAATGTGTATGGTAACACCTATGGCGATCACGCTCAGGATTACTCGTACGGCGATGTTGTCGACCGCGAAGGCGGCTGAACAGCCTATCGTTGTCCACAACAGCAGGACTGTCAGTATCTTCACTCTCAGCGCGATGCCCCGTCCCTCTCGGTAGTTCCGGAGGTAGGTCCCGAACCACCTGTTGTTGAGGAGCCAGTTGTGGAACCGTTCCGAGCTTCGGGCGTAGCAGGCGACGGCCAGCAGAAGAAACGGTGTCGTGGGCAGAAGCGGCAGGAATATGCCCAGGACTCCCAGCGCTACGAAGCATGTTCCCAGGGCGACCAGTATTCCCCTGAGCAACCTGTCGGACGCTTTTCTAACCCGTTCCCGCCTGGCCTTGGCCATTGTCTCTTTCTCTGCCTCCAAGGCATGTCGTGGCTTCTGCTCCGACAGGGCTTCACTGCAGCGGCTGTTGCCGTTGTGATAAACCTCTAGCTTCTTGCTCACCTCCGGTCCCCCTGGTTCAATCGTCATTGCGTCTGTCTCGCAGACCTATCGCTGAAACTACCCAGTCTCCGGCCCGCTCCATTCTATGCCAACAGTTCGATTTGAACAAGGCAGAAGGAAGCTTGATCCGTGAGTCCAGATTCAGGAGGCGCACCCGGTGGGTGATGGGGCGTAGTCCACTCTTTCCGTTCGCCCTGAGCCCTTCGACTTCGCTCAGGGCAGGCTTGTCGAAGGGCCGTTCATGGTTCGACAAGCTCACCACGAACGGCCACTCCGCATTCCACCCACGGATTATGGAGGAAGCTGATGGCTTGACAACCAGGTCCAAGAAGTCATAATAGCTGGCGCGGCAAGAGGGACGGGTATCGCGTCATCGTGCGTCGGAATGGGGATGCCGGTTGATGGCACTTCCTGGAATGAGTGGGGACGAGGTCGATCAAGTCACAGAAGTAGTAACAGGCTCTCAGAAGCAAGCGGAAGTCCAGTTTCTATAGGAGGTTTGAAATCATGGCAAAGGTCTATTATGACAAGGATGTTAAGCTGAGCTTCTTGAAGGACAAGACCATTGCGGTAATCGGCTACGGCAATCAAGGTAGAGCCCAGGCCCTCAACTTGAGGGACAGCGGGTTGGAGGTCATCATTGGCGTCAGGGCTGACGAGACCCGTCGGCAAGCGACAGGCGACAGGTTCAAGACGTATCCAATCCGCGAAGCAGCTAAGAAAGCTCAGGTTCTGTTGTTGCTCATTCCCGATGAGGTTATGCCTGAGGTATTCAAGGACAAGGTTCTTCCGGGTCTTTCTCCCGGTAAGGCGATCTGCTTTGCCTCTGGATACAACGTCGCCTTCAAGTTCATCAAGCCACCGCCTGGCGTAGACT
This sequence comes from uncultured Dehalococcoidia bacterium, assembly GCA_964490995.1. Taxonomy (GTDB): domain Bacteria; phylum Chloroflexota; class Dehalococcoidia; order SZUA-161; family SZUA-161; genus CAZBET01. The sequence continues at coordinate 1,595 of CAZBET010000157.1, read as the reverse complement.
GCATTATGGTGGCACCGCGAATGATTGGTGCCGGCGTACGGGACCGATATCTGGAAGGAAGAGGCTTCCCCAGCTTCATCGGTGTCTATCAGGATGCCACAGGCAGGGCGCTCAAAACCACTTTGGCAATTGCCAAGGGCATTGGAACCACGCGAAGCGGCGCCATGCTTCTCACCTTTGCTCAGGAAGCAGAGCTAGACCTGTTCACAGAGCAGGGCTTTGGCCCCGCGTTCGGGCAGGTGCTGCTTTCGGCGATTCAGACCCTGGTTGACGCAGGCTATCCTGTGGAGGCAGTGCTGGTGGAGTTGCTTCTGTCAGGAGAGTTTGCCTATTCGATGGATAAGATCGTGGAGTTGGGATTCTTCCCTCAGATGGAGCTTCACTCTCACACCTCGCAGTATGGCTCCATGACTCGATCTGTACGTTACATGAACCCGCAAACAGCACAGATGATGCAAGAGGCTCTGAATGAGATTCGCTCCGGTGCTTTTGCGAGGGAATGGGATGCGGAACAGAAGGCCGGGCTTCCTGTATTCAAGCAGATCAAGGAGATGAGGAACGAGCATCCCATTGCAGAATGGGACAAGAAGACGCGAAAAGCATTCCGCCTGTAGGGATTGTTGGTCGACCTCTAACCTCGGAAGCATCTTGCTTCAGATGACAAGGTCCACAAGAGCTATGCCAGAGTCCACTACATCATCTTCGTAAGGCTCTTCACAAGCTGGTCTACCTGCTCTTCCAGGCTCCCTTCAAGCATCTCGCCTTTGCGTTCTCGCTTGGGGGTGAATATCCTGAGGACACGGGTGGGGGAGCCGGGAATGCCAGCCCTGTCTGGCTCCACGCTGAGGTCTGCCGCTGTCCACACAGGTATGCTGGCGCTCCTGGCCCTGATCGAACCGCGCAGCGACGGCAGGCGGGGCACGTTTATCTCCTTCACGACGCTGATGGCGGCGGGCAGGCGCGTTTCAATCACCTCGTAGCCCTCCTCCACCATCCGCTGGACGGTCAAAGTGCCGTCCTTGATTTCCTCGACCTTGCTCACGTAGGCCACGAACGGTATCTTGAGCATCTCCGACAGCTCGGGCCCTACCTGGCCGGTGTCCCCGTCCAGCGTCTGCCGGCCGCAGACTACCAGGTCGTATGCCGCTATCTTTGAGATTGCCTTTGAGAGCACGTAGGAGGTAGCCCATGTGTCCGAGCCGGCAAACGCGCGGTCGCTGACCAGGATGGCATCGTCTGCGCCGAGGGATATCGCCTCCCTTAGTGCCTGTTCCGCCTGGGGCGGCCCCATGGTGACAACGGTGACCTTGCCTCCGTGTCTCTCTTTGAGGCGAACACCTTCCTCGAGTGCATGGGTGTCGAAGGGGTTGATGATGTTCTTAACCCCCTCGCGCACCAGCGTGTTGGTCTTCGGGTCGATCTTGACGTCGGTGGTGCCCGGCACCTGCTTTATGCAGACAACGATGTTCATTGGCGCAAGCCTTTCCTTCTCAGTAATTCGAGGGCGATGACGTTCCTCAACACCTGATTCGTGCCCTCGTATATCTGGTTGATCTTGGCATCGCGCATCATCTTCTCCACCGGGTAGTCGCGCA
>CAZBET010000156.1:0-4402 GCA_964490995.1 uncultured Dehalococcoidia bacterium | reverse complement strand
AGCCTCTTTCACCAGCGCAGGGTCTCCATAGGGTCGTGCGGTGGTCCTGTACTTGTGAGGCGGAAGAATCGGCGCCTGATCCATTGCCACTGTCGCCTTAAGCGCATCACCGGGGAAATCCAGCAGCACAGGCCCCTTGCGGCCGGTATTGGCATACCGGAACGCTGTAGCTACAAACTCTGGGATGCGGTCTGTCCAGGGACAATAACCTATCCATTTGGTGATTCCTGAATACATGCGCCTGGCATCGAATTCCTGGATGGCTCCCTTTCCTTCGAGGTGAGACTCCGTATGAGTGGTGATGCCAATAACCGGTGCGCAGGTATTCCAGGCAGTGGCTATTCCAGGCGACATATTGATCACCCCGGGCCCCTCTGTAACCATGCCCACACCCGTTTCACGGGTGGCTAGGGCATAGCCAGTGGCAGCATTTGCCACGGCCTGTTCATGCCTCATATCTATGAGCTCTATGCCTTCATCTACACAGGTATCATATATCCCGCTAAGAGCACCACTTAGAGTGAAGGCAGCCTTTACCCCCTCATTCTTGAGAGCCTTGCCTACAAGGGTGGCCCCGCTTACTTTGCGCATCTCCTCCTCCTTTTCTCTGGAGTCTCTTTTCTCAATTATAGCCTATTCGTCAATACCTTGTCGGGGCCCTTGATCCGTGGATTCAGGGAGTGCTTCAGAAGTGAATCAAGTTGGAGTGGCCGGAGCCGCCGTGCGTAGCAGCCTCAAGACTCATCCCAGACGGGGTTCATAACGAGGCCTGCGGGGGCCTTGGGGTAGAAATAGGTGGACTTCCTCGGCAGCCTCTCGCCCGCGTCGGCGGTATCGAGGATGCCGGCGACGGGAACAGGGTTGAGGAAGAAAGCGAGCTGGAATTCCCCGGAATCGACCCGCGACACAGCTTCCACCGCATCCCGGGTGTACTCAAGTCGATCTGCCTCCATATCACGCGTCTCTATGCCCAGAGCCCCCTGCAAGATAACCCGGTGCAAAAGAACAACGTCCAGGCTCCCCCACAGGCTTAGCTCCTTCTTGGTCATCAAACCCTGAAGCCCAGCGTTGCGTCGCAGACTCAGGACGGAGAACTTCCCGCCGCAGAGCCCATAGACGCCGATAGTGGCACCCTCTTGCGCTCTCATCTCCAGCGTCCCCAGCCAATCCTGGGCGGCATCCCCGGCAGTCGACAAGGGCGGCCCGACCTCCTCGAGTTCGAAATGGGTAGCTGCCACCTGTCCCAGACGTGCGATCCTCCGTGACTCTACGCCTCGCACCAATCGGTGGGTCGGCAGCACAACCGTGCCGGGGTCGCAAGAGTCCGTCAGAGCCATCATCACAAAATTGAAGGGTTCCTCACCCGTGTGGGAGGGATGCGTTGCGATCTGCTCTTTCTGATAGCGAAGGGCCGTCTCGTAGCGGTGGTGCCCGTCGGCAATGTATACAACCCTGTCGCCAAGGAACCTAGACACCCCGTCTGTGGCCTTTCTGTCAGTTACGACCCACAGGCGACAGAGCACCCCGCGGTCATACTCCACCTCCATGCTGGGTGCCTTCCGGCCGAGCTTGCGAAAGAGCGACAGCATCTCGCCCTTCTCGGTTCGAAACAAGCCCATGATCGGGCTTGTGTTGGTGCGGCATGATTTCAGCAGGAGGAAACGGTCAACCGCCGGCTCCATTCGGGTTTCCTCGTGAGGCCGAATGTGGCCGCCATCGAAGTCCTCAAGGCGCACCCGGCCGATGAGCGCCCAGCGGCTCCTCTCCTCGTCCTGATATGAGAAACGATGTTCAACTATGTAGAGGGCCGGTTCCTTCTCCCGGACCAGTATTCCTTTTCGCAGCCAATCGTCGAGAGTGGCTGCGGCACGTGTATACTTGTTGCTCTCGGGCGAATCCTCAGGCTGCTCCTCGCCAAGCTCTAACCTTATTGCGTTGTAGGAACTTCGCCCGTGAAACAGAGTTCGCTCTTCAGGCGAAATCACGTCGTAGGGGGGGCTGATCACGGAGGAGGGGTCACGAACCCGCCGCAGGTTGTAGCGGAGTCCGCAAAACGGACGAACATCACACATGCAGTCTCCAGTCTGCCTCAGGCCCCTGGACCCTCTCGACTGCTGGCACGGCGTCAAGTGCCCGCGCGCTTCAGTAGGGCGCCCCCAAGCTACTCAGTGGGCGGGGCACAACCCATCTCCACTTTGAGGTCCCATTTGCCCAACGGGCACTCCAGCAACTCTCCATCTCTTACCTTCAACACCCATTTGCCATCGGGCAGGTGGCAGTACTCAGAGAGCCGTTCACCGCGCTCTGCACGGAAGTACTCGCACGACCTGGGACAGAGATTGGTGAAACCCAGAATAAGAATCATTCCCTTCCCTTTCCTCCTGGCATCCAGCGCCGCCGCGGGTCAGCACGCAGATGGAGGCTGTTCAGTCATGCGTGGCCTTGAACCTATGCCCGTGCCCGGAGGCTGGTGCGGGCGGAAAAGGGGCGAGGAAATCAAACGTGGCCAACCGCCACCACGTACCTGCGGCCTATTTCCGTACAAACGCCTCACAAGCCCGTGAATCGGCTCTAACCTGCATGCCGTACTTGAGGCCTCCATACTTGGCATCGGTGCAATTGAAGAACTTCTCTCCGGGCTTCAGGCTGAAGCTGCGGCAATTGGCGCAAATGTCCTTCTGCTCTGGTGACATCTATCATCCTCCCCAGTCTTAGGAGATCCTGAGCTATTGCGACGGTGATATAGGCGCTTGCGGCGTCATTATACCATCAATTCGCCGAGCACGATAGGATGCCCGCTCTTGATTCTCCCAGGATTTCTGCCGCGACGTCGCCTTCGGGGCCGAGAACGAGTTCGTGATCCCGGCATTGGAGGGAACCGCGCTCAGGCAAGCCACACGCGGGATTCGGCCCCGGGGGGCTCACTTCCTGAAGAGGGAGAGGAATCTGTCTTCGTACTCATCAAACAGGCCCCACCTGTCCAGCTCGACCTTCAGTGCCGAAGGATCGAGCTCGCCGTTCCTGACGAGTGTGAAGAGCCGCTCAATGGACAGCCTGGCGTCCAGTGGGACTCCTTTGTTGTCGACATCCAGCAGGCCCCGCCTGCCGAGTTCGAAGACGTTGCTGCTCAAGGAATGCCTGGTCATTTCGAAGATGAATTTGAGCAGCGAGACATCCCACAGATCGTCGACCCCCTTGATGATTGTGGCCAGAGGGTTGCCCTGCTTATCGATTTCCTCCTCAAGCCTGCGCACCACCGAGGTCATGTCAGAGGACACGATGTTCACTTCTTTGGGCTCATTCCTGTAGCCGTAGAGAAGCCCGGGCACGTGCGGCCCGTGCTCCCGGACCATCATTTCGAGATATCTCCTGGCGTGTTCACTGAACCCTTCTATGTTTGCCAGATAGGATGGCGTCACCACCCTCGGCCTCTCTGAGAGCACGCGCCCCTCCCTGACTACCGTCTCCTCCTCACCCCGCACAAGCTCCGTGTACGATGGCTCGGTAACCAGATAATAGTAGATGCTGCTCGTTCCAAAGGTAGCCAGAGTCTGCCTCGGACTCCGCAGCACTTCCGTATGGCTTATGGCATACTGGATTCTTTCGTCGTCAGCGCTCATGTGGTCAAATCCTGTGCTTCACTCCCAGCCCTATTTCACTTCGAGAGGAGCCGTGCGCAAATCGGCGACGATACGGAAGGCACCTCAACCGTGCAACTCCACTATGTCGCCATCCGCAAGCACGTGTCCCCTGCTGACCCTCTGCCCGTCGAACTTGCCCGAGCCCCAGACCTGAGCGTATTTCAGCTTGGCGGCAAGCTCCTTGTGCACCGAGATGGCCGCATCGTCAACCGTGCTTCCCTTCCTCAGCACCACCGGTTTGTCCAGATCAGCCTTCTTGCCTGGGGATTTGGTATGGACGCGAATTATGTCAAGCGAATCGAAGACCGCGCGCTTCATCTCCTCGAGCCCAAAACCATGCCTGGCAGACACCCCGACCAATGCAAGTTCGCCACCGCAGCGCGACTTCAGCACTGCGAGGCGCTGGCCGGAGTCGTTCAGATCCCCTTTGCTGCCTATGACCAGCGCCCTCTTTCGCACCAGCCCGGGCACCAGCTCATCGCCAGCGCGTTCGGGCGTGACGCTCACCTTCATGCCTCCAAGCTCAGCCACCAGCGTCTCCAACTGAGACTGCGGCTCCTGCCCGAGGTCCACCACAAGCAACAGAGCATCGGCATTCCGCAGCAGGTGAGCGAACCAGGGTTTAGCGTCTCGATCCGTCACCGGCGGCATATCCACAAGCTGAATCTGGATATTCTCGAACCTCAGCATTCCGGGGATAGGCGTCTTGGTCGCATAAGGATAGTCAGTCACCTCAGGCACCGCATCGGTGAGCGTAGACA
>CAZBET010000155.1:0-4495 GCA_964490995.1 uncultured Dehalococcoidia bacterium | reverse complement strand
AATCCGGCATGACGCTCTCGAACAGTCTGTGAGTGCCGCCGTAGATGTCTTCCTGCGAAATGACGTGGTCCCCGGACTTGAGGAGATGCATGACTGTGGCCTCAGCCGCCATTCCGGTGGCAAATGCGAAGCCGGCTTTGCCTCCCTCCAGCGTGGCGATGGTCTTCTCCAGCGCTGCCCTCGTGGGGTTCCCGGTACGCGAGTAGTCATAGCCTCTGGTCTTGTCGACATCCTCGAAGACAAAGGTCGATGTCTGGTAGATCGGCGTCGCGATGGCGCCTGTCGTCGGGTCGGGGCCTCCGCCGGAGTGTATCGCTGCGGTCTCGAATCTCATGGTCTCTCCTTGCTAGGCTTCCGGCTTCGAGTTCCCTTTTCTGTTGTTGAATGCCTTCTCGATCTCAGTCATCTTCTCGGCGAGTTCGTCGGGACGGACCGTGAAGCCAGCGGACCGCTCCAGTTCCGCCATACGTCTACCCAGCCTGAGTTGTTCTTCGAGAATGAGCCTGACTGCCTCGCTGAAGGGGTCGGGCAGCCTGCCATGCTCTAGATCGCCGGCAGCGGCCTGCTGACGGTCCTCCACCACGCGGCCTGGCACCCCCACAACTACGGCCCCAGGCGGCACGGACCTGACAACCACGGAATTGGCGCCGATGCGCGCTCCGTCGCCCACCCTTATGGGTCCGAGCAAGATTGCCGCCGAGCCGATGACTACGTTGTTTCCGATGGTGGGGTGCCTTTTCTTTTTTTCGAGCGCCGTGCCGCCCAGGACCACGCCCTGATACATCAGGACGTCATCCCCGATCTCCGCGGTCTCACCGATGACCACGCCCATCCCATGGTCAATGAAGAACCTTCTCCCAATTGCGGCTCCAGGATGAATCTCGATCCCGGTGACGAGGCGCGCATAGTGGGAGAGTAAGCGGGCCAGGAAATGGAGCCTGCGCTTCCACAGCCAGCGGGCCACTCGGTGGAGCCACAAGGCGTGAAGCCCGGGGTACAGGAGCAATACCTCCAGCATGTTCCTGGCTGCCGGGTCCTTGGCGAAAACGGTGTGGACATCTTCTCGCAACGTTCTGAACAAGCTGCCTACCCCCTGCCTGCATTCTCCGCCGGGGTTATGTCCGGGCGTTGTCTTCCTTGAAAAGCCAGGTGGTCAGATAGCGTTCGCCGGTGTCTGGCAAGATGACCACGATGAGCTTGCCCGCGTTCTCCTGCCTCTTTGCCACCTCGATAGCTGCCCAGGTGGCGGCACCGGAGGATATCCCTGCCAGAATCCCTTCCTCCCTGGCCAGCCGTCTGGCCGTCGCCCCGGCATCCTCATTCGTGACCTTAATGACCTCGTCTATCAAATCCCTTCTCAGCACCTGCGGCACGAATCCCGCGCCGATACCTTGAATCTTGTGAGGCCCTGGCTTGCCGCCCGAAAGGACCGGTGAATCAGCGGGTTCGACCGCGATGGCCCTGAACTGAGGCTTCCTCTTCTTGATGACCTCGGCCACGCCGGTGATCGTACCTCCGGTCCCTACTCCCGAAACCAGAATGTCGACCTCCCCGTCGGTGTCCGCCCATATCTCCTCGGCCGTGGTCTCTCTGTGCGTTCCGGGGTTAGCCGGGTTCCGGAACTGCTGGGGCATGAAGTAGTTCGGGTGCTCCGCCTGCAGTTGCTCCGCTTTCCTGATTGCGCCCGACATTCCCTCGGCACCGGGCGTCAGGACCAGTTCGGCTCCGAAAGCCGCGAGGAGTTGCCTTCGCTCCAGCGACATCGTATCAGGCATCGTGAGGACGAGCCTGTGGCCTCTGGCGGCGCAGACAAAGGCCAGGGCAATGCCGGTGTTGCCGCTGGTCGGCTCGATGATGACGGTGTCTTTCCCGATCAACCCTGTCTTCTCTGCGTCCTCGATCATGGAGACACCGATCCTATCCTTCACGCTGCTGCAGGGATTGAAAGACTCCAGCTTGGCCACGACGTCGGCACCCAGGCCCCGCCCCAGCTTGCTTAGCCTGACCAGCGGCGTGTTCCCCACTAGCTTGGTGATATCTCTGGCTATCTTCGGCATTTGGCGCGCTCCTCCAACTTGTGCCTCACCACCAGGTCTTGCAGGGTGGTGGACTCCAGCAGCTTGTCGATGGCCGTCTTCACTTCTGCCCAGACCCCGCGAGTTATGCACGAATCGCTGCGTGAGCAGACGCTGGGATCGTCCACGCATTCCACTGGCGCGGTCGAGCCTTCCATGACCTGGATGATGTCGCTGAGCCTTGTCTCCGAAGGCGGCCTGGCTAGAGTGAAACCTCCGCAGGCCCCGCGCACGACGCGAACGAGTCCCGCGACCCTGAGTGGCGTGAGAATCTGTTCCAGGTAGCGCTCGGAGATCTCCTGCCTGCGCGCGATATCCCTCACCAGGATGGGGCCTTCGCCTACATGGAGTGCCAGATCGAGCATTGCGCGCGTTGCATAGCGTCCTTTGGTGGAAAGCTTCATAGGCTACCCCTGACTACAGGTAACACTGTCGGACTACTGACGATTGTGCCGTCTCCGCTCAAGAACAGAGACGCTGGCATCAGTCGTGTGTCTTCTTCACGTAACTCTTGATCTCTCCGCCCTTTTCCTCGAACCCCAGGCACTCGTGTCCTGTCGCCTGACACCAGGCGGGCATGTCCATCTTTATTCCCTTGTCGTCCGCCACTACCTCCAGAACCTCTCCCTTCTTCAGTTGCTTGATCTTCTCGGCGGTCTTCACAATGGGCATGGGGCAGTACAGACCCACGCAATCCAGGCTCTGATCTGCCTTCATCTCCTCCTCCTTGGTTTGACTAAACCGGTAGACTCGCCCGGGCTAGATGAAGAGAGTCACCTTCGAGTTGCGCGCCTCATTCAGGAAGTAGGCCGCACCGGCTATGCCTTCCGCCTCGCTGCGGAAGGCGTCCTCGGATAGCCCCATCATTCCGCACGAAGTGCTGCAGGGTACCATCTTCACGCCCATCTGGTGGGCCATGGTGATGAACTCCTCGATTGAAGGCAGATTCACTTCCTTCATCAAACGCTTCATCATCCACGTGCCCAGGCCGAACATATGGAACTTCGACATCTTCAGCCGGCTGGAACCCCCTCGGTTCATCACGTTCAGCATCTTCCTCATGATGCCCTTGCTCTTTATGCTGCCCTCGTTCTTCTTGATTACATTCAATCCCCAGAAGGTGAAGAACATCGTCACCTCCATGCCCATGCTGGCGCCGGTGGTGGCCAGCATGAAGGCCGCCAGGGCACGGTCCAGGTCACCGCTGAAGACAACGAGCGTAAGCTTCTCTTTCTCTGCCATTCGGTTCCTCCCCTGTCTAGCTCGCTTCGCCCCTTATCTTCGCACCGCAATGCGGGCACACCTTCTTGTCCCTGGGCACCGCCTTGCGGCACTTGGGGCAGTAGAAGACGGTCACCCCACAGGCCTTGCAGTAGGGCAGCTCGGCCGAGGCCATCTCCTCGTCGCAATAGGGGCAGTGAACGTGCTTCTTCTCCTCTTTATTTGCGCTCATGACTCCTACCCTCCCGTCGCTTTCTGTTTGCCGCGGTAGTCCTCGATAGCCTTGTGCAAAGCCTGGGCTCCCAGATTGGAGCAGTGCATCTTGTTCTTCGGCAACCCCTCCAGTTGGTCCGCGACAGACGCGGGCGTGATCTTCATCGCTTCATCCAGAGTCTTGCCCTTGGCCATCTCGCTGACCATGCTGGAGACCGCGATGGCCGCTCCGCAGCCGAAGGTCTTGAACTTGACGTCCTCCAGGCGTTCGTCCTTGACCTTTATGTAGAAGGTCATCATGTCGCCGCACACCGGGTTGCCTTCCTCGCCGATTCCACTGGCATTCTCGATCTCCCCCACGTTGCGGGGATTCATGAAGTGCTCCATTACCTTTTCGCTGTAAGCCGGCATATCACTCGCCTCCCTTGCTCTTCTTGATGAATTTTGAATAAAGCGGCGACATCTGCCGCAGCCTGTCCACAATCAGTGGCATCGCTTCGAGAACGTAGTCCACGTCCTCGCTGGTGTTGGCTGTGCCGAAGGTGAAGAGCACTGAGCCCTGGGCCAGCTCGTGGGAGATGCCCATGGCTATGAGCACGTGGGAGGCCTTGAGCGCCCTCGACGTGCAGGCGGAGCCGCTGGAGACCGCCACGCCCTTGTTGTTCAAGAGCATGAGCATGGATTCTCCCTCTATGAACTGCACGCAGAAGCTGGCATGTCCCGGCAGGCGGTTCTGAGGATGGCCGGTGACCACCACATGCTCGACCCTTGCCGGCAGTTCCTTCAGCAGCCGGTCACGGAGCGGCGTCAGGTGTCCCATCCGCCCTGTCATCTCCGCAGCGGCCAGTGCGGCGGCCTTTCCCAGCCCCACGATGGCCGGCACGTTCTCTGTGCCGGCGCGCCGTCCGCCCTCCTGTATGCCGCCGTCGAGCAGGGGCATAATGCGCACTCCACTGCGCAGCCATAGCGCTCCCACGCCTTGCGGG
>CAZBET010000154.1:0-4502 GCA_964490995.1 uncultured Dehalococcoidia bacterium | reverse complement strand
CTTGCGGAACTGCTTAAGGGGCCGACAGCGCTCGCGTTCTGCCGTGGGGACATGGCTCAACTGGCGAAAGCGTTGACCGAGTACATGCGTATCACAAAGACAACCCTGAGCATAAAGGGCGCTATCATCGACGGCAGATTGATCAATGCCGAAGGAGTGAGGAGCATTGCCACTCTGCCACCGATCGACGTACTGAGAGCCCGGTTGATGGGGCGGCTTCTGAGCCCGATCCACTCACTTCATTACGTATTGACCGCCAATTTGCGCGGGCTCGCCACGGTTCTGAACGGGAGAATTGAACAACTGGGAGGGACGACCAATGTCTAGCGACGAAGCAATCGCCAAGGACGCTTCGGGAGAGTCAAAACAGGAGGGTGGTGAGATGACCACAGAAGAGGAAAAGGCTCCGAAGAAGCGCGCCGCAGCCGCCAAGAAGGAGTCGAAAACAATGTCCAAGGAAGACGTGCTGGCCGCGATCAAAGAGATGACCGTCCTCGAACTGTCGGAACTGGTCAAGGCGCTTGAGGAGACGTTCGGCGTCTCCGCTGCCGCTCCGATGGTAGCTGCTGTCCCGGCCGGTGTCGCAGGCGCCGCAGGCGCCGCAGGCGCCGCCGCGGCTGAAGAGGAGCAAACGGAGTTCACCGTTACCCTCAAGGAGGTCGGCGCCAACAAGATAGCGGTGATCAAAGCCGTGCGCGAAGTGACCACTCTGGGTCTAAAAGAGGCCAAGGAGCTGGTTGAGGCTGCTCCCAAGCCGGTGAAGGAAGGCATCAATAAGGCTGAGGCTGCGGCCCTCAAGGAGAAGCTTGAGGCAGCCGGCGCCAAAGTCGAAGTCAAGTAGCGTGAGCGAGGTCGTTTGGCAGTGTCATTCTGAGGAGTCCTTCCGCGAAGGACGACCGAAGAATCTCGGAGATTCTTCGCTTCGCTCAGAATGACAGTACGATGTTGGTGACGGCTGACCGCTTGGCCACAAGGGGGTTGAACTGGAATACCAACCTCTGATCAGGGAGTTGCCTGCCCAGGACCGGCCCAGAGAGCGGCTGAAGCAGTACGGAGCCGCCTCGCTCTCCACCCCTGAGTTGCTGGCCATCGTGCTGCGCACCGGTGCCGCTTCTCAGAGTGTGCTCAACCTCTCGGGGAACCTCCTGCACAAGTTCGGCGGCCTGCCCGGGCTGGCGCGTGCCAGCTTCAGCGAGCTCTGTGCGGAGCGGGGCCTCGGCGAGGCGAAAACCGCGCAACTGAAAGCTGCGTTAGAGTTGGGGCGCAGGCTGCTGGCGGCACAGCCCAAGGAGAGACAGGTCGTCAGGTCGCCTGAGGACGTTGCCAACCTGCTTCAGGGCGATATGGCCTACCTGGAGCAGGAGGAACTGCGGGTGGTGCTGCTGAACACCAAGAACCAGGTGGTCGGCACGCCGCCATCACTCTACAAAGGCAGCATCAACAGCTCGCAGGTCAGGGTCGGCGAGCTTTTTCGGGATGCTGTGCGCGAGAACTGCGCCGCGGTCGTGGTGGTGCACAACCACCCTTCCGGAGACCCCACGCCCAGCCCCGAGGATATCAAGATAACGGAGCAGATGGTGGCGGCGGGCAAGCTGCTGGACATCGAGGTGCTCGACCACGTCATTGTCGGCGAGCAGCGCTGCATCAGCATGAAGGAGAAGGGCCTGGGGTTCGGTTAGCTCCGCTGTTGACTAGCGAACTGTGGGGGTCGACGTGTAGGGGCGGGTTCGCGAGGGCGAGGAGACCTCGCCCCTACGTGTTTCTACCTGTCATTGCGAGGAGCCCGCCTCGGGCGGGCGACGCGGCAATCGCCCGGTACAATAGCCCGGCGCGACCGTCGCCCGGTGCTCCGTAGACTTGGCGATTGCTTCGCCTCGTCCTTCACTGCGTGAAGGACGATGGTCTCGCAAAGACACGGTGATTCGGGAGGCGTCGAAAAGAAGGGGGGCTCGGCGCTTAGCGCCGAGCCCCCCGTTTGCTCCAAACGGCGGTGTGCGTCCTACCTCAGCGAGTAGGCGCCGTGCTTCTCGGGAGTGAAGTAATCGCCCGGCAGGTAGCTCTTGCTCTGAGCGTACTTCGTCGGACTATACTCCTCGAGCTTGAGCGCCTTCCTCTTGGCGTCTATGTGCGCTATGGCCTCCTGCACAGCCTTCTCATGATCAGGCTGGAAGTAGAACGCTGCCCCGACCTTCTTCTTCCATCCCTCCGTGATCAGCTTCGTGACCTCCGGAGAGCCGCCGACCGGTGAGCCCACACCCATCCAGGTGGTCACACCTGAGGCCACGAAGTAAATCCCGATGGAGATAGCCTTCTCGGACATCCACTCGGGGGCGAAGCCTGCCACCGGCAGGTCGCTGATGTCCTCGCCGAGCCCGCCCTCGGTCGCGCACTGCGCCACAACGGTCAGGATGCGCGTGTTGTCCACGCACGAGCCCATATGCAGCACCGGCGGTATGCCTATCGTCTGGCATATCTCCTTCAGGCCCGGGCCGCAGTGGTCCATGACCTCCGGGGTGAGCAGCCCCTGCTTGGCGCAGGCGATCGCGTTGCAGCCCGTGGTCACGACCAGGATATCGTTCTTGATCAGCTCCTTGACTATGTAGAGGTGCGGGTCGTCGTGCGTCACCCTGGGGTTGTTGCAGCCGACGACGCCGGCCGCGCCCCGGATGCGTCCCGCCATGACCGCGTCGTTCAGGGGGCGGAAGGACTCGCGCAGCGTGCCGCCCAGCATGTACGCAATGTATTCATGGGAGAACCCGGCGACGAGGTGGTCCTGCAAATCCGGGATGTGCACCTCTCTCCGGTTGGGGAAGTTGTCGATAGCGGTGCGGAGAATAGTCTTCGCTATCTCCATCGCCTTGTGCTCGTTGAACTCGATGTGAGTCGCGCCTGCGATCTTGGCCTTGGGCGACGTGCTGATTATCTTGGTGTGGTAGCTCTTCGCAACCTCGACGATGCCCTGCATCACGCACTGGATGTCAACCACCATGGCGTCCACCGCGCCGGTGAGGATGGCCAGCTCCTGCGACAGGAAGTTGCCCATCAGCGGCACGCCCTGGCGCATCAGAATCTCGTTCGCCGTGCAGCAGATGCCGGACAGGTTCACGCCCTTGGCGCCCTTGGACTTGGCGTAGGCGACGATATCCGGGTCGTTCGCCGCGGCGACGATGAGCTCCGAAAGCGTCGGCTCGTGTCCGTGGATGACCACGTTGACCTCGTCCTCACGGAGCACGCCGAAGTTGGAGCCGGCGGCCACCGGACCGGGGGTGCCGAACAGGATGTCGCTGATATCGGTGCTCAGCATCGAGCCGCCCCAGCCGTCCGCCAGTGCGGCGCGCATCGCATGGTCGAGGATGTGATCCGCATCCTGGTCGACGCCCATGGTGGTGCGGTGCAGCGTCTCCACGATCTCGCGGTCAATGCCCCGGGGCGCGATGCCCAGCTTGCGCCATATCTCCTGCCTCTTGGCCGGAGCCCTCTTGACGTAGATGAGTTCGCCATCCTGGCGGCCGAACTCGGCGAGGGCCAGTGTGGCCACGTCGACAGCAACCTCTTCCTTGCTTCGGCCCTTCTCAGGGATGCCCATGTGATGGGCGACCGCTCTAAGTTTCCTGTCGTCCTTAACCTTGTAGTCGGGCACTTCCCCCTTGGCCGCGGCGAGAAGCGTCATGGCCATGTCGCGGCCGTGGTCGGAGTGGGCTGCGGCGCCGCCGGCAACCCAGCGGGCGAAGTTCCTGGCCGCGACGGTCTCCTTGGTCGCGCCGCAGATTCCGACCGTCGTCTTGCCGACCAGGCGGCACGGACCCATGAAGCAAATCTTGCAGCAACTTCCCTCGTGGCCGATCGGGCACGGCTTCGTCTCGTCGGCCCGGCTGAAGGCGGTGGACACGCCCTTGGCCTTGGCTCTCCCCAGCATCTCAGCAACTGCCGGGTCGATGGTCTTCTTTGTGGGTTCGGGGCTTTTCTTCTCGGCCATTCCTACTCCTTTGGTGACAGATTGGGCTGGATATTGCCAACCCCAATGTTATCATACAATTCTACGGGTGGCAATCGCCCGGTCACAGCTCACACCTGATGGCTGATAGCTGAAGGCTGACTGCTGATAGCTCGTGGCTCACAGCTCACGGCTCGTGGTGGATGCCGCGCTCTCGTTGCCAGGTGGGGGCCATTGGGCTATAATCTTGCCGTCGGGGAGTAGCGCAGCCTGGTTTAGCGCGCCGCGTTCGGGACGCGGAGGTCGGAGGTTCAAATCCTCTCTCCCCGACTTCTTGTTGTTGCTGGCGACGTGAGACAAACAAGCCGCCCAACGGCTCATTTGTCCCTTGGCTATCGCCGAGTTACTCCTCAGGGGCTTTTGCGGCTATAATGTAGCAGACCCAAAACGTTCACACGGGCCAACGGAGGTGAAGCGCTGTGGATGACTTCAAGGAGAACATCCTCAAGGGCCGTGTAGCCCTGATTACCGGCGGCGCAACGGGTATCGGGAAGGAGATTGCCCGCTC
>CAZBET010000153.1:0-4539 GCA_964490995.1 uncultured Dehalococcoidia bacterium | reverse complement strand
GGGCTCTTCCCTGGCCCACCAAAGCGGTGACGAGACCGTCTCTCGAACAGCAAACCAGCTCCAGACTCATCGCCGACTTCGCACAGTCGTTACCCCTGGTTGAGCCGGGTTACACCGCGGACTGGATACTCAGCCTTGTGGAGACTGCTACGGTCATCAGAGCTTCCGAGCAGGTCTATGAGCAGTTGCTCCAGGGTCAGCTCCAGGTGCGCTATGAGCCGGCGTGGACCGGCCATCACCTGTACCAGGAGCTGCGAGCTATGTTGGGGGAGCACCCTCTAGTACAGGAGCTGGACGGCTTCGTTGAAGGGGTTAACCGCTGTGGCTCCGAGGCGCTTCTGTTGTTGCGACAAATCTACAATGACTGTCTGGCGGAGGCTCCGGTGGACTTCCTGCGGAGAGGAGGCTGGGGATTCATCAGCGCCGCTTACTCCGATCTCGCGGGGTGGTTCCGTGGGAAATCTCTGGCTGAGCCTTCGGAGCGGGACTACGTCGTAAGGGGAACCGGGCCTGCCGGGGAGACAGATGCCGTCTGGCTATACGGGGCGGGAACTACGTCCTTCGCCGGTCCCCTCATCCAGGCCCAGGACGAAAACGAGGCTCGGCAGTTCCAGGCACTGCACCTCAGGCTGCGACGGAGCTACAGGAAGAGCGAGAGGGTTAGACAGCTTGTGGTGATGATAGCTCAGCTTGAAGTTCAGCGGGCCAGGCTGGTCAACACCCTCAACCAGTTCAGCCGCCTCACAGACTAGCCGGCCTCCCCCATTATCTGCACCGGACATGATGCCGGTCCCATGCATCGTTGTCCTGAGAATCATATCATCGGTTCTGTCTATTGAGTGACTCGTTGAGGGTTTGGACACGAGAAGAAGGGAGGGAGGGACTGTGAGCGAGCTGTCAAAGCCAATAAGGAGTATCGCCATCGTAGGGTCGGGATTCATGGGAACACAGATCGGGTTCCATTGTGCCCTCAAAGGCTATCCCGTCTGCTTCCACGATATCACCGGCGAAGCGCTGGAGAAGACAATGCGTTCGTGCGGGGAGAAGTTCGACTTCCTCGTGACATGCCAGGCTGCAACTCCCGATGAGAAGGACGCTGTAGTCAAACGAATCCGTCTGGACAACAACGTCGAACGGGCTGCATCGGACGCGGACCTGGTCATCGAGGCCATCCCGGAGCGTCTCGAACTGAAACGAGAGGTCTTCGCTGAGTTGGATCGAGTCTGCCTCGCCCATACCATCCTGGCCACCAATAGCTCCTCTATTCCCGTTTCCAGAATCGAAGGAGCCACCCGCCGACCCGACAGGGTGCTCAACATGCACTTCTTCCCGCCTGTGAGAGACAACGCGGTTGCCGAGTTGATGCGTGGTACGGCGACATCTGACAACACGATCGAGCAAGCTCGCCGGTTCGTGCGCGACATCGGATTGATGCCGCTTGTAGCTCAGAAGGAGAGCTTCGGGTTTGTCCTCAATCGGATCTGGCGTGCAGTCAAGAAGGAGTGCCTGAGTGTGGTTGACGAGGGCGTGGCATCGGTTGAAGACGTTGATGAGGCGTGGCAAGCCTTCCTTGGGACGGCCTACGGGCCATTCTTCATGATGGACGTCGTCGGGTTGGATGTTGTTCACGACATCGAGATGTCATACTACCGGGAATCCGGGGACGCATCGGATGCGCCGCCCAGGATTCTTCTGGACAAGATTGCACGTGGCGAGCTGGGCGTCAAGTCCGGCAAAGGCTTCTACAGCTATCGACCGGAGCCAAAGTGAAAGAAGCCAAGGCGAGCGAACAAACGTCGGCGCTAGTGACTGCTCAGCCCGCTGCCGGTCTGCCCCCGCCGGGCCCCTACGCGTAGCGGCCGCAGGCGAAGCCTTCGCCCAGTTTGCACCAGACGCAACTGCCAGGCATCTGATCGGCGAGCATGAGCTGCGATTCACAGTGGCCGCAGAGGCGTTCCTCCCCGCGTTTCATGGGGCCGTCGCAGGGGGTGATGGTCATGGGGCAGAGCTGAGTGCAGTTGCCGCACTGTTTGCAGAAATCCGGACGGCTTCCGAAGGGGTAATCCACGCGGCGCTCCTTGCCCCGTCCCACGAAGCCGATGGCCCGGGCCTTCCAAACCTCAGTGCAGACCCGCACGCAGCGCCCGCACAAGACGCAGTCATCGTTCCGGAACGGATACCGGACCTCCTTGACCCCGCACCGGAGAGCGATGTCCTGAATAGCCCGCGAGTTGGGGGCCTGGGCCACCAGCAGCTCCGCGAGGTTGCGCCGCAGCTTCCGGATCTTCTCACTGTTGGCCCTGATCACCATGCCCTCCTGGACAGTCAAGGTGCAAGAGGTCGTAACCGTAGAACGTCCGTTTGTCACGTGCTCGACGATGCACAGCCGGCACGCGCCGATGTCGGACAGATAGGGCACGTGACACAGATGGGGAATGCAAATGCCGTATTCGATAGCGGCGTCGAGCACGCTGCGCCCCTTGGGCGCGCGGACGACGGCTCCGTCTATGTTAACGTTGACATATTGCAGCATCGCTTCACCTCGCTTGCTCAGGCGACCTGGATCGCTTCAAACTTGCACTCGCTCCGGCATATCCCGCATTTCTGGCAGCGCAAAGGGTCAATCACGTGCACCTCCTTCTTCGCGCCGATAATGGCCTGGTGCACGCACCAGCGCAGACACGCGCCGCAGCCGTTGCACTTGTCCGGGCCAATCGAGTAGGTTATGAGGGCCTTACACACCCCGGCGGGACACTTCTTGTTGTTTATGTGCGCCTCGTATTCCGCACGGAAGTGACGCAGGGTGGAGAGCACCGGGTTGGGGGCGGTCTTGCCCAGGCCGCACAAGGCGGTCTCGGCGACCGTCTCCGCCAACTCCTCCAGCAGATCGAGTTGCTTGAGCGTGCCCCGGCCCTCGGTGATGTCCGTGATGATTTCGAGCATGCGGTCGACACCCAGCCGGCAGGGCACGCACTTGCCGCACGACTCGTCCTGTAGAAAGGTCAGGAAGTACTTGGCCACGTCCACCATGCAGGACTCCTCGTCCATCACCACCATTCCGCCGGAGCCGACCATGGAGCCAATCTCCTGAAGCACGTCGAAGTCCACCGGCAGGTCGAACTTGGAGACCGGCAGGCACCCGCCCGAAGGACCGCCGATCTGGACCGCCTTGATCGGGTTGCCGTTGAGGGCACCACCCCCGATGTCGAACACCACCGTGCGGATGGGTGTTCCCATGGCAACCTCGACCAGGCCGGTGTTCTTGATGCGGCCGGTTAGCGCGAGGATCTTGGTGCCCTTGCTGCCCTTGGTCCCCTTCGAAGCGAACCAGGCCGAGCCGTTCTGGATGATGGCCGGCACGTTCGCCCATGTTTCGACGTTGTTCAAGACCGTGGGCTTGTGCCAGAGCCCATCCACCACGGTGTGCACGTCTTTGGGCCGGGGCTCACCGACCTTGCCTTCCAGGGAGGCCATGAGCGCGGTTGACTCGCCGCAGACGAAGGCCCCGCCACCCCGGGCGACACCCACGTCGAACGAAAAGGACGTGCCCAGGATGTTGTTGCCCAAAAGCCCGAGCTCACGCATCTGCTCGACCGCGATGCGGGAATGCTTGACCGCCAGCGGGTATTCATTTCTGACGTAGACGTAGCCTTTGCGTGCGCCCACGGCCCAGGCGCCGATCATCATGCCCTCCAGCACCAGGTGGGGGTTGCCCTCCAGCACGCAGCGGTCCATGAAAGCCCCGGGGTCGCCTTCGTCCGCGTTGCAGATCACATATCTCTCGTCACCCGGCGCTTCCCGGCACTCAGTCCACTTGCGCCCGGTGGGAAATCCCCCGCCGCCGCGTCCCCGCAAACCGGAGGCCTTGATCTCCCTGACAATCTCCTCCGGGGCCACCCGATCAAGCACGCCGGCCAGCGCCGAATAGCCGCCGGCCGCGATGTAGTCCTCGATAGAGCAAGGGTCAACCTGGCTGTTGAGGGACAGGAGCTGCCGGTCCTGGCGCTGGTAGAAGGGAATTTCCGACTCGGCGCGGGCTTCCTTGCCCGAGACCGGGTCGGTATAGAGCAGCCGCTCGATCACCTCGCCCCTGGCCACGGTCTGGGAGACGATCTCGAAGGCATCATCCGGCGCAACGTGGCAATAGAAGACGTTGCCCGGTTCAATGATGACTGTAGGGGCTTGCTCACAGAACCCGTGGCAACCGGTCACGCGCAGGCGGACTCTTCCGTTCAGTCCCTGCTGCGCCAACTCGCGGCGAATCGCGGCGATGACGGCCGGGGACTGCGTGGCCAGACAGCCCGTCCCGCCGCATATCATCACCGTGGTCGTGATGTTCCGGCGCTCCTCGCACAGCCGCCCGCGCAGGTGCTCGAGCTCACGACAACTATTGAGCCTGGACATGGCGGCCTTCCTCCGTTCCCTGGCGTCGCAGGGCCTCGATCAGTCTGCGGAGCTTTCCGGGCGTCATGTGGGCATGATAGGACCCGTTTTCCCTGACGATCGGTCCCAGGGCGCAGGCGCCCAGACAGTTGACAT
>CAZBET010000152.1:0-4544 GCA_964490995.1 uncultured Dehalococcoidia bacterium | reverse complement strand
CCCTCATCGGAGAAGACGCCTGGCAGAAGGATTGACTCAGGTCACCCTCACCCTACCCTCTCCCTTCAAAGGGAGAGGGGCAAGCAACCCAACGAGCCCAGCTTCCCCACCACCGGCAGCGCAACCGCAACCCATCGACGAAGTTTCCGACATACCTATGGGAGCTTAAGTTAGATTGACTGCGGTGGTACAATAAGTATGGAGGAATAGCTTCAGGAGACAGGCAGCTTCAATGGGATCATGACATCGATTGTCCTCGCCGGCGGCCGCGGTTCCCGCTTGGGTAGGGAGAAGCACTCAGAGGTGATCGCTGGACAAGGCCTGATCGAGCGAACCATCGGGCGCCTGGGCTTGCTGAGCGACGAAATCCTGCTAGTGATTTCGAACAGACAATCGAAGTCATCCTTCCCCTCATATGGCCAAGCCAGGATAGCGGTCGACCTCTACCCGGGAAAAGGCGCGCTGGGCGGCATCTACACCGGGCTCGTGCATTCAGCCAGCTTTCACAGCCTCGTGGTCGCCTGCGATATGCCCTTTCTTAATCTCGGTCTCCTTCGCCACATGATCGGCCTCGCCCCCGGCTTCGACGTAGTCATACCCAGGATAGGCCACTTCGAGGAGCCGCTTCACGCGGTCTACAGCAAGAACTGCGTCGCCCCGATGGAGTCGCTGCTCAAACAGGGCAGCCTCAGGATCACCGGCTTCTTCCATTCAGTGAAGGTCAGGTACGTGGGGAGCGACGAGATTGACAGGTTCGATCCGGCGCACCTCAGCTTCTTCAACATCAACACGAAGGCTGACCTGGAGAAGGCACAGAGACTCGCAGCGCGAGAAAGCGCGGCGGGGTGACATGCCAGCCACGGGCAGCGACGATAGCCAGAAAGCGGCGGAGATGGACAGGAGGCTGAAACTGGGACTAGCTTCAGTTGCGGTCGTGCCCGTGGTCTTCCCGGGCATCTCAAGATACAGCGAACAGGTTGGACATCATGATTACCGTTGAGGAAGCTCTGGAGAAGGTCCTGAGCTACTTCCGCGAGCTGGAGGCGGAGAATGTGCTGCTTCTCCGCAGCCTGGGGCGCGTCCTGTCAGAGGACGTCTATTCTGCCATCGACATCCCCCCGGCGGACAACGCCGCGATGGACGGCTACGCGGTGCAGGCCAGCAGCACGACAGGAGCCACTGACTCCTCCCCAAGGGCTCTAAAGGTGATCGGCAAGGCGGCTGCGGGGCACTCGACAAGGAAGGCTGTCACCGCCGGCACGGCCGTCCGAATCATGACGGGGGCGCCGATACCTCAGGGGGCTGACAGCGTGGTCCGTTTCGAGGATACGGACGAGGAGATGCGCAAGGCTCAAGGCCAGCCGCTGACGGAGATCGGGATTCTCTGCCCGGCGGAGGAGGGTCTCAACATCAGGCGCGCGGGAGAAGACATCGCCTGCGGGAGCCTTGTGCTGAGAAAGGGAACTGTGATCCGCCCCCAGGAGATTGGCGTCCTGGCATCGCTCGGGCGCAAGGCCGTTGCAGTGATCCGCCGTCCTGTAGTGGCGATTCTGGCAACGGGTGACGAACTGGTGGACGTGGGCAAAGCGCTTCCTCAGGGCAAGATCTACAGCAGCAATACTTACAGCCTGGCCGCCCAGGTGCTCCGCTACGGGGGCATCCCCAGGACACTGGGCATCGCAAGGGACAACGTCCGGTCACTGGAGGCAAAGATCGCGCAGGCGAGCGACGCCGACCTGCTCATCACGTCGGCTGGGGTATCCGTGGGGGACTACGATATCGTGAAGGACGTGCTGGCCAAGCAGGGGGAGATAAGTTTCTGGACGGTGCGCATGAAGCCGGGCAAGCCGCTGGCCTTCGGGGTGCTCCGGGTGGGCGGCCGGACGATACCGCACCTGGGGCTGCCGGGGAACCCGGTGAGCTCGATGATCACCTTCGAGGAGTTCGCCCGGCCCGCGATACTCAAGATGCTGGGCAGGAAGAACCTGGCAAAGCCGGTCATCAAGGCCAGGAGCCAGAGCCTGATCAAGAACACGGATGGCAGGCGCGTCTTCGCCAGGGTGCAAGTAAGCAAGCAAGACGGGCAATACCTCGCCCGCGTCGCCGGCCCGCAGGGCTCCGGCGTCCTCACATCCATGGCGCTCGCCAACGGGCTCATGATCGTTCCCGAAGGCGTGCCATCGGTTCGCCCCGGCGACGAGGTCACGGTCCAGATGCTGGACTGGAACGAAGAGAGGTAACAAGAGAGGGGCAGGAACAGAGAATGGTGCCTGTTGTCTCCATAGTCGGCAAGAAGGGGGCTGGCAAGACGCTGGTGATGGGAAGACTCGTGGCTGAGCTCAAGAGGCGGGGCTACCGGGTGGCGGCTGTGAAGCACAGCGTCCACAGCTTTGACCTGGATCGAGAGGGAAAGGACTCGTGGCAGTACGCGCAGGCAGGGAGCGACGCCGTGGTCATCAGCTCGCCACAAAAGCTCGCCGTCATCAGGAAGGTCGACCGCGATTGCACGCTGGCCGAGTTGTCGCGATTCATTGGCTCGGATTTCGACATCGTTCTGGCGGAGGGATTCAAGCAGGAGAAAACAGCCAGGATCGAGGTGCACCGCAAGGAACTGGGTGCGGACCTGATTTGTGACCCGCGGGAACTGCTGGCCGTCGTCACCGATGAACGAGTGGAGCACGACGTGGCCCAGTTTGCCCTGGACGACGCCGCAGGGCTGGCCGACCTTATCGAGAGGAGATACCTCAAGAAGGTCGACAAGGAGACAGTCTCCCTCTTCATCAACGGAGAGGCAATCCCGCTCAATGACTTCGTGCGAAACATGTTCACCAACACGCTCCTGGGCATGGTCTCGTCACTGAAGCGGATTCCCAGTACGACCGTCAGCGTGGACATCCAGGTCAGAAGGAAACCAAAGGAATGATCTTCGAAGCAGACGCCTTCGTTTTTGAACCACCAAGGGAAGTGGCGTTCGCGCGCCGGGTCCTGATAAAGCCATGTGCGCGTTATGCGGCGCCGAATCCGAGGACGACAAGCCGCGAGACCATGGAGGCGGTTGTCGGGGGTATCAAGAAGGTCAGCGCCGCCGACATCGTGGTCCTCGAGGGCAGCGCCGAAGGAAAGCCGATGCTCTCCATCTACAAAGACCTGGGCTACGATTTCCCGCACACGATTTTGCTCGATGTCGACGACTGCGTGCCGGTGGCTGTCGAGAACCCCCTCACCAAGCCCTTCGCCGTTTCCACGTTCTGGGTGCCCAACATCATACTGGCCTGCGATTTCCTGATAACCATCTCCCCGTTCAAAGTGGTGGGAGGCAAAGGGGACCTTACTATCAAGAACCTCCTCGGTTTGCTTCCGGCTGCGAGGTATCGCCGCGACACCAAAGCCGGCATCTGGTTCGGGCAGCAGGCCGACATCGACAACGTCATCACCGATTTGCACTTCACACTTCCTTTCGACCTGGGGATTGTCGATGGCCGCAAGAGGTTGACGAGCGCCGAGGACCCGTTCAAGGGGGAGGTCGAGGACTACGGCAAGGTGTTTGTGGGCCCGCCGTATGAGGCTGACTTGGAGGCTTCGCAGGCGGCAGGCGCAACCACCGAGTATCTGCGCCTGATTGAGGAAGCTAGAGCCGAGCAGAGGAGGGAAGCCGATGACGACAGAAAACGATAGGGACAAGGCCGACGCGCAACGGCGCTACTCTATTGACATGAGCTGGTACCAGGAGCAGGGGCGTTCCTTCACCGTGCTCGCTTCGAGCCGCCTCTGCCCGACGTCCCAGAAGAAGAAGACGCTCAAGACCGACGCGGCCTTGTTGACCGCGCTCAGCCAGTGTTGCTCAAAGTCCGAGGGGTTCATCTCACCAAACATGCCCCTCATGGAAATGATCTTTCGCCTCTTTCTGGCCAACGGCAACGAACCTCTGAGCCTGGAGGAGATTCAGGCGGGACTGCAGGAGAAACTGCGTGAGAGCACCGATCCCCGGGACATCTCGATTCCCAAGCTGAGGCGGATCGTCGACAGCGATCGGTACTACGGACTGAGGCCGGTCCCCCCTGAGGACGCTGGGAAACCGGCTTAGAACCTCACCACGAACTGGCGGTGGCGGCCGCTGTATGGCGACCAGGTGACATCGACACGCTCTACCCTCGCCCGAGGGGGACCAGCGCTGACGAGGCGCAGAAGTTCCTCAAGCTTCTCCTTCTCGCCTTCCGCATAGACCTCAAGTTGTCTGAATTCGGGCAGGTTGCGCACGTATCCGGTCACTCCCAGCTCCCTGGCCCGATCCTCGACGAAGGCCCGGAACGAGACGCCCTGCACGCGACCGTGCGCGGTGGCGAAAACAGCAGCAAACTCCGTCACTCCGTCCCTCAGTAGTCCTAAAGGCCCACGATGATCCGGGCAAAGGACCTGGCCTCAACGCGATCCAGGCGGTTCAGGCCACACTCGCGAGCTATTCTCACCGCCTCGCTGAACTCCTCCCCCGAGATGGGACGCGCCAGCTCAGGGAAATCGAAAGCCCTGTGGCAAGGATGATACTG
>CAZBET010000151.1:0-4560 GCA_964490995.1 uncultured Dehalococcoidia bacterium | reverse complement strand
ATCGAGCGGTCTGTGAGTGCGGACAATCAGGGGGAGATGGCTGAGCTGCTGAAGGACCTGAGGGCCAAAGCCGTGCGCCAGCAGGGGTACGTGACGGGGGAGACGCTGTTCTCGGTGGACCGCCCGGGCACTCATGTCGTGATCAGCACCTGGGAGAATCTGCGCGACTGGAAGGCCTGGGAGAAGGACCCGGAGCGGAAGAAGATCGTCAAGAAGATAGAGTACCTGTTGGCTTCGCCCAGCAAGGTCTCCGTCTTCGCAACCACACCTCGTTCGATTGCGGAGGGCGTGTGATACACACCTGAGTCCCCCCCTCAGGAGGGGACGTTGTTAGGAGGCGAGACTCGATGCCGAAGTGTGGCGACTGCAAGCAGCTTGCGCGCGACCCGAAGGGGACCGCCGGATACAGGTGTCAGGCCAAGCGGTGCGGGGCTACCAGGATGACGCCTGAAACAGACGCGGGCAAGTGCAAGTCATTCCAGAAGAAGTAGGGCCGCCAGACGTCCACTTGTCATTGCGAGACCATCGGCCTTCGCTCCGCGGAGGACGAGGCGAAGCAATCTCCCGGTGCTTAGTAGGCGGGGCGATTGCCACGGCGCTGCGCGCCTCGCAAAGACAGCGTGACCCACGGGAGGTTGCCACGTCCGCCTGCGGCGGGCTCGCAACGACAGGTCAGCCCGTAGGGTGGGTGGAGTGCAACGCAACCCACCACCCCGACAAACGACACAAGCGAGCGCACATGGTTGGTGGGTTCCGCTCCGCTGCACCCACCCTACACAACCCCCGATTCCCTGTGCACAGAACATTTGACAGTAGGGGCACGGCATGCCGTGCCCCTACGCAGACGCGCGCCCAGCAGGATCGCGCTGTTGACACCACGGGGGACCTGTGCTATAAGCGTAGGTGAAAATCGTTTTCATCTACACGTTGGAAGCATGCTGACCCAGAAGAAGGCAGCAACCATCATCAGGCAGCGCGGCTACAGGCTTACCCCGCAGCGGCGCGCCGTGCTCAATGTGATCGCGGCCACCCACGACCCCCTCGACCCCGCTGAGGTACACGCGAGGGTGCGCCTGCAATACCCCAGCATGGGTCTGGTAACCGTCTACCGCACACTCGGGATTCTCGTCGAGCTGGGGCTGATGTGCGAGGTGCACTCCAGCGGCAACTGCCGCAGCTACCTCATGCGAAGGCCGCAGGAGCACCATCATCACCTGGTCTGCTCCGACTGCGGCACGGTGGCGGACTTCACAGACTGAGAGCTTGGCGAGCTGGAGGAACGGGTATCGCGCCAGACCGGCTTCGAGATCGAAGGCCACCTTCTCGAGTTCTCGGGCCGCTGCCGCAGTTGCCAGGCAACAGCCGGGGAGGAGGCGCGCTCATGAGAGCAGCGGGATGGGTGTTGCCTGCACTGGCACTCGTGCTCGCCGCAACGCTGGCGGCGTCTGCCCTGTCCTGCACACACGAGACCGAGGAGAGCGGCGGAATTGGCGTGACGGTCACTGTACCACCGCAGGCCGAGTTCGTCGAGAGCGTGGGAGGCGACAGGGTGGCGGTCACGGTCATGGTGCCGGCGGGCGCCGACCCCCACACCTACGCGGCGACGCCGGGTCAGTTGGCGGCCCTCTCCAGGTCGAGCATGTACGCCAAGGTGGGCACGCCCGTGGAATTCGAGCTCGCCTACATGGACAAGATCGTTGCTGTGAACAAAGCGATGCTGGTCGTGGATTGCTCCAAAGGCGTGGAACTGGGTGCCAGCGAAGACCCCGACGGGCCCGGCATGGACCCGCACATCTGGACGTCGGCGGCGAACGCCCGGATAATGGTGGAGAACATCTGCGATGGGCTGGTGCAGATTGACCCCGCCAGCAGGGTCTACTACGAACAGAACAGGGACAGCTACTTTCAGAGACTCGACGCCCTGTACAGTGAGACCAGGGACAAGCTGGCAAACGTGCGTGAGCGGGCCTTCATCGTCCTCCACCCGGCCTGGGGATACTTCGCCAGAGACTATGACCTGGAGCAGATCCCGATAGAGGTCGAAGGCAAGGAGCCAAGCGCCCGGGACATCTCCCGCATCATCGAGGCAGCCGAGGAGCGCAACATCAAGGTGGTTTTCGCCTCGCCGCAGTTCAACCCCCAGATGGCGCAGGTAATTGCCCACGAGATTGGCGGCACGGTTCTGTTCATCGACCCGCTTGCGCGAGACTACATCGACAATATGCACGCCGTCGCCAACGAACTGGCGCAGGCAATGGAGTAAAGGCTGGATGCAATTTCAGGGGTGACCCTGCCAGGCAACGTCGAAGCGCAGGGTAGGTCGGAGCATCCGCTCCGACCCGGCTTGGAGCAGACGCCCCAAGCTAGCCGGGACCCCTGGTCCCGGGGAAGGCCCCCAATGCGGTCTCCATCGAAGGCGTGGTGAGCATGGCTGGTGAACAGGTTGTCAGGCTCGAAGACGTTTGGGCGCACTATGACGGCGTCCCCGTGCTCGAGGGCATCAACCTGACGATTGAAGACGCGGACTTCCTCGGTATCATCGGTCCCAACGGCGGCGGCAAGACCACGCTCCTCAAGGTCATCCTGGGGCTCGTCAGGCCCAGCCGCGGCAGGGTATTCGTCCTGGGCAAGCCGCCGGAGAAGAGCCGTCGCCGAATCGGCTACGTCCCACAACACAACCTGTTCGACCGCGACTTCCCGATAAGCGTTGGAGAGGTAGTGCTGATGGGACGCATCGGCCACGCAGGGCTGGTGAGAAGATACGGCCGAGAAGACAAGCAGGACGCAGAGAAAGCACTTGGGACCGTGGGTATGCTCCACCACAAAGACCAGCAGATGGGCAAGCTTTCGGGCGGGGAGTCTCAGAGGGTCCTGATAGCGCGGGCTCTGGTAGCTGAGCCCAGACTGCTGCTTCTCGACGAGCCCACAGCCAGCGTTGACCCCGCGATGCAGACCGAGTTCTACGAGTTACTGGCGACGCTGAAACAGAGGATGGCCATAGTGCTCGTGTCACACGACATCAGCGCCGTTTCGGTGTACGTAGACAAGATCGCCTGTCTCAATACCGAGCTTTACTACCACGGCGCCAAGGAGATCACCCCCGAGATACTGGAAGCCACCTACAAGTGCCCGGTACAGATGATTGCCCACGGCATTGTCCCGCACCGTGTATTGAAGGAGCACTGAGGCAGTGCTGGAAGTATTGCAGCACGACTTCATGAGAAACGCCCTGCTGGCGGGTCTCCTCTCTTCAGTCGCCTGCGGGGTGATCGGGGCCTACGTCGTCGTCAAGAGAATGGTCTCCATCAGCGGCGGCATTTCCCACAGCGCATTTGGCGGCATCGGTCTGGGATACTATCTGGGCATCAACCCCGTGATCGGTGCTCTGTTCTTCACCATCGCCGCCGCCCTGGGCACAGGGCTGGTGGTCAAAAGAACGAGACTGCCTGAGGATACCGCCATCGGCATCCTGTGGGCGATGGGGATGGCAATCGGCATTCTCTTCGTCGCTCGCACGCCGGGCTACGCGCCCGGCCTGTTCAGCTATCTTTTCGGCGATATCCTTCTGGTGTCGCCCTCCGACCTCATCCTGATGCTGGCTCTGGACGCCGTGATCCTGGCCATCGTCGTCGCCTTCTACAAGGAATTCCTGGCGCTGTCCTTTGACGAGGAGTTCGGCACCGTGGCCGGGGTGCCCGTCGAGAAGCTGTACCTGCTCCTGTTGTGCCTGATCGCCCTGACAGTGGTCGTGCTGATAAGGGTCGTCGGCATAATCCTGGTGATCGCGTTGCTCACAATTCCTGCCGCCCTGGCCAGGCAATTCACCCACGACCTGCGCAAGATAATGCTGCTGGCTGTCGTTTTCGGCGCCGTGTTCACCTTCGGCGGTCTCTGGCTGTCCTACGAGTTCGATGTCGCGTCAGGGGCCACGATAATCCTGCTCAGCGGCACGGTGTTTCTGGCGGCGCTGGGGCTCTCCCGGCTGTGGGCAAATAGACGCAAGGCGTGGGCGCACGGTGTACCGGGGGTCGAGGGGAACAAGGACGCGGCAGCTTGAGCGTAGATACAGGTTCGAAGTGGCCGTCTCGGAGCGCCGGCTTGGTCGGAGCATCCGCTCCGACCGAGCTTGGAGCAGATGCTCCAAACCTACCCTTCTAACCGAGCTCACGGTGGGAGAGCCTTTCCAGGCTCGAGCGTGATCCCCTGAAACCCGCCCCCGCGGTCCCTAATCCGTGGATAGACTGCGGGGTTGCCGTTCGTGGTGAGCCAGTCGAACCATGAACGGCCCTTCGACAAGCCTGCCCTGAGCGAAGTCGAAGGGCTCAGGGCGAACGGGAAGAGAGAACCGCGCCTCATCACCCACCGGGTGAGCCTCCTGAATCTGGACTCACGGATTAGGGGCGGCCCGGTGCTCTCGGGGTAGCTCGCCTCAGGAGATACGGAAGGGCCTATGCGCGATCCTCTGTGACTGGACCTTTCGCAGGCTGCCCCACATCGGGTTCTTTCTGCTTGCCGACCCAGTGTGTTCTGTTGACCACCATCCATGCCACGGAGCCTACA
>CAZBET010000150.1:0-4560 GCA_964490995.1 uncultured Dehalococcoidia bacterium | reverse complement strand
AACAAACAGAGTCTTGCAGAGACTGAATCCATGAAAGCAACTACTGCGTAAGTAGATTCGGCCTCACTCTGAAGTCGCATGAAAGTGAGAACTCTGTTGCGCCGCCGGGAAATCTATCCCGTATTGTTGCTTGCAGTCATCAGCTTCTTTCTTTTCGCCGACCAGAATCTCATAGCGCCCAATCTGACGCAGATTGGAAACGAGTTCGGCTTCACCCCGAATGAACGTGATGTCAAGCTGGGCGGAGATATATCGCTTGCCTTCTGGATACTGGGCGGCACGATAACACTCGGCATCGGGTATTTGACCGACCTCGTGTCCAGGAAGAAGCTATTTGCGATCATTGTAATCTGTGGAGAGCTTCCCTGCCTTCTCACAGGATTCGCTCAGACTTATGAACAGTTCTTCTGGCTACGTGCGCTCACGGGCATTGGCATAGGCGGTGCAATTCCGCTCACCTACTCGATGATAGGAGACTACTTCTCGCACCGGAACCGTGCCTCCGCCGCAGCAGTCATTGCCCTAGCACAGGGGCTTGGCATAGCGGCAGGCCAACTGCTTGCCGGTTTCATCGGCCCTCCGCTGGGATGGCGCCTACCATTCATTATTGTCGGAATACCGAACTTCGCTCTAATCACGCTTTTCATGTTCACCTTCAAGGAGCCTGCGCGAGGCGGGACGGAGAACAGGCTGAAAGACCTCATCGAGAGGGGAATTCCCTACACTTCGAAGATCAACTGGAGACTCTATAGGGACCTCTTCAGAATTAGGACGAACATCTTAGCTTTCGTGCAGGGTATCGCTGGATGCGTTCCTTGGGGTGTGTTCTTTGTTTACCTGAACGATTTCTACGCTCAGGACAAAGGCTTTTCGGTTGAAACAGCAACGCTCATAGTCATGGCTGCCGGCGGGGGAGCGATTCTCGGTAGTTTCATCGGGGGGCTTGTTGGCAACAGACTCTACAATGTCAGACCCAAGTATCTTCCACTACTCTGTGGCGCTTCTACCATCTTGGGCATCATACCGATGGCTGTCCTTCTCAATCTTCCACATAGTAATGAAGGTTATAGCGTGTTCGTTCCGATTGCCATCGGCCTTGTCACTGGCTTCATTGTCGCTATCACTGGACCCAACGTGAAGGCTATTCTCCTGAATGTCAACGCACCTGAGACCAGGGGCTCCATCTTCTCGCTATTCAATCTTGCGGACGACCTCGGCAAAGGATTCGGGCCAATGATCATAAGTGTTCTTATCGTCGCGTTTGGCAGACTGTGGGCTTTCAACGTCGCCAACCTCTTCTGGTTGCTCTGCGGCATTCTGCTTCTGGCAATGGTCTGGACATTCCCGAAGGATGAGATCAAGCTCAATATGCGCCTCCAGGAGCGAGCGGATGCGATACATGGAGCAGGAGATTAGACGATTATTCGTTTGGTGCGGCGCTCAGACAAAGCGAGAGTCGGTTGATTCCTCCCGAATTTCCTCCGCAACATCCTCGTAATTGGGCAGGAGGTTGACACCCTTCTCTGTTTGGACGCAATCGTGGCAAGCTGGGGGAGAACGATGAGACTAGGGCTGAATACCGTTCCTAGGTCCGATCAGCTTGATGCGACGAATCCATTTTCCGCGATGACCTGCTTGTACCAGAGCGCGCTATCTTTGGGAATGCGCTGCTGGGTTTCGTAGTCTACCCAGACAACGCCAAAGCGCTGAGCGTAGCCAAAGCTCCATTCAAAGTTGTCCATAAGTGACCAGGCGAAATAGCCGGCCAAGGGCACACCAAACTCAATGGCCTGATGAGCAGCCACAAGATGGTCACGTAGATAGTTCAGCCGCCTCTGATCCCGCACACGTCCGTCCCCCCCAGGACCATCGGAATAGCTCGCCCCGTTCTCAGTAATGTAAATCCTGCCGGGTTGGTACTCAAAATGCAGCCGGCCCAGCAAGTGGCGAAGGCCATCGGGATAGACCGTCATGCCGATATCGGTGTACTCGTATTTAGGCCCATGGTAGAGGAGCATCAGAGGCTCATTATCGCATTCGGGTGGGACTTTGCTGCGCAATATCACCGGGGAGTAATAGTTCACCCCCAAGAAATCCGTCCGGACGGCGATGGCTTCCAGATCACCTGGCTTAACAAAAGTCAGGCCATCCGCTGGCAGATGACCGGCCTCAATATGCCCGGCCACCATATCGGAGGGATAGTGGCGACCGTAGAGGGGATCGAGAAACCAGCGATTCAGATAGCCGTCGAACTTGCGGAAGACTGGGAGAACGGAGGTATTCGAGAGGCCAGGCACAAGTGGAAACAGGATGAGGGTGATGCCGATCTCAGCGTCAGGGCTGTTGCGGCGCAGAACCGACACAGCCCAACCGTGGGAGAGCAGCACATGATGGCTGACTTTGAGCGCCGTAGGGTAGTCTTTCAGCCCGGGCGCGTGCCCGCCCATCTGATAGCCCATAGCTGTCGTCGCCCACGGCTCGTTGTGAGTAATCCAGTGCTTGACGCGGTCTCCCAGTTTACGGCTGACGACATCAGCATACTCAACGAAGGCTTCGGCTGTGGAACGTGCCGCCCAACCACCCCCGTCTTGCAGGCTCTGAGGCAAGTCCCAATGGTATAGAGTTACGAAAGGCTCGATGCCTGCTTCCAGCAAACCCTCGACAAGGCGGCTGTAGAAATCCAGCCCGGCTTGATTCACCTTTCCCCGTCCGGTCGGCAAGATACGAGGCCAGGACATCGAGAAGCGATAGGCTTTGAGTCCCAGCTCCTTCATAAGCGCAATATCTTTGCGCCACAGATGGTAATGGTCACAGGCTACATCGCCGGTGCTGCCATCTTGAATATTGCCGGGGGTATGGGTGAAGCGGTCCCAGATCGACTCGCCTTTGCCATCTTCATTCCAGGCACCCTCGACCTGGTAAGCCGATGTGGCTGCCCCCCATAGAAAGCCCTTGGGGAAAGAAAGAATCTTGGAGGTCATTGGTCTCCTCAAATTCAGGAAATTCAGGTGGTCTCAACCGCAGGAAGTTGATGCTACTTCTTCTTCTTGCTCTTCTCGCTTTCGTATGTCTCCTGGGCTTCTTTGGGAGTTGGTTTCTTGTGGATGACAGCAGGCACGGCTTCAATCATAGCCACGGGACGCTCATCCTGCCAAATACTTCTGCCCAGGTTCACCCCTGCTGCACCCTTCTGCATACCATGGTAGGCCATATCATTGCGTCTTCACCACCTCCTGGAAGGGCTTGACCATCTCCGTCTTGATCCGCCGCGTGTAGATTTCCTTGCGCATGGGCGGCACCTTCGTCAGCAGCACCATGAAGGCATTCGTGGCACGGGACCGGTAGTCCTTCTGCGGGAAATCGAACATCCCGTGCTTCTGGTAGTACCTGTGGTCGGCCAAGAAGGGGAACCGCAGCCTCCCCCAGATGTCGTCCCGAAACAGCTTTCCCCCGCCCACCGCGAGAAAGCTCTTGGGCTTGACATAGTCCTCGCCGGCGTACCGGATGAGGCGCTCGGCGAGACGGTGCAACAGAGCGTCCACCTGGGCCGAATCCGCGTACTCATCGGTCACGAAATCAACGCCGTCGGCCTTCCCTAGCTCGGCGTGGGCCTCCAGCGACTGCCTCAGGTTGGGTATCTGGCTCAAAGGCCCCGAGATGATGAAGCCGACCTGCTTCCCCTGCCACTTCGGCGTGTGGCCACGAAAGAAGCTGCGGTCAAAGAATATCTTCCACTTCGAGGACAGGTACCGGTCTCTGATAGCACCGGCGATGACAAGAATGTCAGCCGGCGTCACCTTTGTGTTGAAGAACTCGATGTACCCATCTTTGTTCTGATAGACGCAGGTGTTGTCGTACCCGCACTGGATGCACCCCAGACAGCCCCCCTTGATGTCCACGTCGTGCAGGTTGACCACTTCGATGTCGCCGGAGAAAGACCGCCTGAACCTCTCGACCATCCTGTTCAGATTCGTGTCGCTGTCCCGGGCGTCGGTGAGAACGAGCACCTTCTTGCCGCGGGCATCTACCTTTGCAGCAACACTGCCGGGAACGTACTCGAACGTACTGCGCGTCACCGGCTGGAAGTTCCGCGACGTGGGCGCGTGGCTCTCGATCGTTTCGAAGAGATGGCGGGCAAACAGGAGCAGCCTGGCCCTTTCCTTCTCCCGCAGCAGGTCGGTCCAGTCCGCGGAGAATGACCCGACGTACTTCATGCCCAGGTCATCGCAGACGGCGTTTACATAGTTGTGAGCGATGTGGTCAAAGAAGTGGATCGAGGTCGAGAGCGCCGCGGCGTACTTGCCCTTGAAGGCGTCCTGCGCTCCCCGCTCCCCGATAAGCTCGATGAACCTCTTGTACTGCGCGGGCACCAGAAGGAAGTAGAGCGGGAAGGCCCAGAGCACGCCGTCCGACGCTCTGACCTCATCGACAACCTTCTGGAATGCCTTCTCGTCGCTTTCGAGGTGCCTGATGGTCTGGGAGATGTTGAACACCTTCAGTTCGTGCTGCGGGAGCTTCTTCTGGATGAAACGGACGTACTGCAGCGTTACGCTCAGGTCA
>CAZBET010000149.1:0-4560 GCA_964490995.1 uncultured Dehalococcoidia bacterium | reverse complement strand
ATACCCGGTCCACTTCCTCGACTTCGAAACCTTCAACCCGGCGCTGCCGCTCTACGCAGGTACGCGTCCCTATCAGGTGATCCCGTTTCAGTGGTCAAGCCATACGGTGTCCGGCGATGGCGTAGTGAGGCATGACGAGTTCCTGCACAGCGGTAATGTTGACCCCAGGGAGGATTTTGCACGCAGCCTGCTTGAGGCGCTGGGAGAGAGCGGCTCTATCGTTGTCTATTCGGGTTTCGAGGAGACGCGCATTCGAGAGCTGGCGACTGCGCTTCCGTCTCTGGCTGGCCGCCTAGCGCCCTTGGTGAGCGGGCGCATGGTCGACTTGCTTCCGCTGGTCCGTGGCCACTGCTACCATCCGGGGTTCCACGGCTCCTTCTCACTCAAGTCAGTGCTGCCCGCACTGGTGCCCGAACTGGGCTATGACGACCTGGAGATACAGGATGGGGGCCAGGCCTCAACGGCCTATGCCGAGATGATAGGGCCGTACTGTGGCTCCGAGCGTCGAGACTCGCTGCGCAAGAGCCTCCTTGCATATTGCAGGCGCGACACCGAGGCCATGGTGCGTCTATTCCAGAAGCTGAGGGAAGGCACGTAGGGGCACGGTGCACCGTGTCCCTACGTTGAAACGACCAAGGACACGTAACAAGTGCCGCTGACAACGCATCACCGCCGTTCCGTTAGGCTGAAGGACCACGACTATTCGCAGGCGGGAGCGTATTTCGTGACGATATGCACGCATGAAAAGGAGTGCATGTTTGGCCGCGTGATCGATGGCCAGATGCGGCTGAATGAATACGGTCGCATAGTCGAGGAGGAGTGGGTCAAAACGGCAGACATCCGAAGCGGTGTGGAATTGGATGCTTCTGTCGTCATGCCTAACCATTTCCATGGGGTGCTGGCAATTGTCCACGGTGGTAGGGGCACGGTGCACCGTGCCCCTACGTCAGAACGATTCGGCAAACCTACGTCCAATTCCATCCCGACGATCGTTGGATACCTCAAGTCGGCTGTTACGAGACGGATCAATGAATTGCGCGGTACATCCAGGACTCCCGTCTGGCAGCGGAACTACTACGAACACGTGATACGAAACGAAGATGACTTGAATGAAATCAGGGAGTACATTGTCAACAATCCTCTGAAGTGGGATCTGGATCGCGAGAACCCGGAATACGTGGGGGCGACCAGTCGGTCGCCCCTACCACGGCAATAGGGGCATTTCATGCTGGTGTCGCATCGCCGACGGCTGAGCAGGATGAGGACGTTGCGTCTGCTGGATGAGCTGGAAGCTTCCGGCGGGCCGGCAGTCTCCCTGTATACACCCGCCGGGCTACCGTCGGCGGACGTCGAGAAAGCCGTCACGACTGCGCTCGGAATCAGCTTTGACGAGATCCCACATGAAGTCATCGAAGCTGTTGGGCGCTCGAAAACGGGGGCTGTTCTGTTCTGGGGTGACACCGAGAAGTGCATGGTCCTGCCCCCGTTCCGAGTTGGTGACAAGCTCTTCTCCAGCGGCCACGATGCGGAGCCGCTGCGGTCGCTGCTACAGCGGGAGCTGATGGTCGGCCTCATCCTGGTGAGGCTAGGCGCCTACGCTATTGGCGTGTTTCGTGGGGAGAAGCTGCTGGCGAGCAAGGTGGGAACCGGCCTTGTCCATGCGCGGCACAGGCAGGGTGGTTCCTCCGAACGGCGTTTCGCACGGCACCGCGAGAAGCAGATGGAGTACTTCTTCGAGCGCGTTTGCGGGCACGTGCGGGAGCGCGTGGACCCCTGCGAGCGCGAGATGGACTACGTGGTATACGGTGGGGAACGCCACACCCTCCTTGCTTTCCGTAAGCAGTGCGAATACTTGAGCCGCTTTGATGACCGGACACTGGATCGGCTCTTGAACGTGCGCGAGCCTAAGCAGGCGAGTCTGGAAGCGGCGATAGAGCAGGTATGGTCCAGCGAAGTGATTGAGTGGCGGGAGGGCGAGCCGGAGGGTAATCGCAATCTCTAGCGCAGGCATTCCGGGCGAATTCAGAGTGCAACGTGCTGGAGTTAGAGGCACGGTGCACCGTGCCCCTACCTTGTCTCGAAAGGTGGATGCTATACTGAATCAGGCAGTTGACTGAATATGGGGCCGCTGAACGGAATACGGGTTCTGGACTTGTCGAAGTACGGGCCGAGCAGGTATTGCTCTCTGATCCTGGCAGACCTCGGCGCTGAGGTTATCGTGGTCGAAATGCCCAAGACCGGCGGCCAGGTGATTGATGTTGTTGCCGACGATGTCGGCTCGCTCTACCTAGCGCACAACCGGAACAAGAAGTCCATTGCACTGAACCTCAGGAAAGAGAAGGGCAAGGAGGTCTTCTACCGTCTCGTGGAGCGTGTCGATGTCGTGATCGAGGCCAACCGGCCCGGGGTGCTCAAGCGCCGTGGCATGGACTACGAGACGGTGAGCAAGCTCAACCCGCAGCTTGTGTACTGCTCCATCACGGGCTACGGCCAGGACGGCCCGTATGCCCAGAGGACCGGCCATGAGATCAACTTCGCCGGCATTACGGGCATCATGGCGCTGACCGGCAGCAGAAACGGGCCGCCGGTCTACCTTCAATCCCCGTCGATAGCAGACCTCCTCGGCGGAGTCACCCATGCCGCCATCGCCATCATCGCGGCGCTCTTCGCCAGGAACACGATCGGTAAAGGCCAGTACATAGATATCTCCATCACCGACGGGGCGGTATTCTACCACTGGATCGACGGGCAGCAATACCTGCTTGATGGGACCCTACCGCAGAGGGCGGAGATGCCAACGGGCAGCGACATGGCCTGCATGAATACGTATAAGGCCGGGGATGGCAAGTACTTCACCGTGGGCTGCGCCGAGCCCTGGCTCTGGGTGAAGTTCTGCGAGCTTGTGGGCAGGGAAGACCT
Source organism: uncultured Dehalococcoidia bacterium (assembly GCA_964490995.1). GTDB lineage: Bacteria > Chloroflexota > Dehalococcoidia > SZUA-161 > SZUA-161 > CAZBET01. The sequence continues at coordinate 1,641 of CAZBET010000149.1, read as the reverse complement.
CGTCCCGCACCAGTTCGACCCTGTCGAAAAGCAGCAGGAGATGTACGACGCGTTGTCCGAAGTGTTCGCCACCAGGGACAGGGAGGGATGGGTGAGGTTGCTGAACGAGGCGGATATCAGTACCGCGCCGGTGTACGCCTTCGACGAGCTGTTCTCAGACCCTCATTTCACCTATCGCAACGTGCTGGTTGAGGTGGATCACCCGAAAAGGGGCAGGATCAAGCTGTTGAACACTCCATTCAGGTTCTCGGAGACGCCGGCCGAGGTCAGAACGAGGCCGCCGCTGTGGGCGGAGCACACCAGGGAGGTCCTGAGCGACCTCCTTGGCTACTCGGATGACGAACTGAATGGGCTGTTCTCAGATGGCGTAATCGAGTAGCGCTGTGTTTGTGGCTATTCAAGGAGAAACATGGCTGGCAAGGCCCTAGGACATCTGAGAGTGCTGGAGCTGTGCAGCCTCGTGTGCGGGCCATATTGCACCAAGCTCCTGGCTGACCTGGGCGCCGAAGTGATCAAGGTCGAGCCACCGGGCAGCGGCGATGAGGCGCGGCGCAGGGGCCCTTTTTTGAAGGACGCGGCGGACGCCGAACTCAGCGGGCTCTTTCTCTATCTCAATACCAACAAGCTGGGCGTCACGCTGAACGTTGGAACGTCCACGGGGAGAAAGATTCTTCGGCAGCTTGTCGAGGAGGCAGACGTCTTTGTGGAAGACAATCCTCCCGCGTTCATGGAGGAACTCGGCCTGACCTGCAAAGAGGTTAGAGCACTCAATCCGGGTCTCGTAATGACCTCCATCACGCCCTTCGGTCAAACAGGTCCCTACCGGGACTACAAGGCCCACGAACTGAACGTCTATCACGCCGGAGGCGAGGGCTACATGATGCCGATCGAGTCGCCCTACCCTGACCGCGAGCCGGTCAAGGGTGGAGGGCTTGTGGGAGACTGCATGTGCGGCCTCAGCGCCTCTCTCGCGACGCTGGCTGCGGTCTACCGAGCGAGGGCGACTGGACTGGGACAGCACGTGGACGTTTCAAGGCAGGACGTCTTGATGACGATGGTCGGGCTCGAGGTGGCGATGTACACCTACAGCGGCACGGTGCGTACCCGGCACCACCGCAAGACGCTGATGGCGGTGCCGCTGGAATGCCGTGACGGTTACATCATGGTCTCGTCATTCGCCGACCGCGACTGGCAGAACATGGCGCGGTTCATGGGCCGTGCTTCGTGGGCTGAAGACGAGCGGTACGGCAACATCATGGGCCGGTGGCAACACGCCGACGAACTGAACCCCTTTGTTAAGGAATGGGCCGCAGGGTACGATAAGGAAGACCTCTTTCACAGGTTGCAGGCCCAGTCCATATCGGCCGCTCCCGTCAACACCGCGGAGGACATAGTCAAGTCACCGCAACTGCAGGCCAGAGGGTTTCTGGCTGAGATAGACCATGGCAGGGCGGGCAAGCTTAGGTACCCGGCACCGTCCTACAGGTTGTCCCGGACTCCCTTCAGCACGGAACGGGGAGCTCCGCTCCTGGGCCAGCACAACAAGCTTGTCTACTGCGACAGGCTGGGCTACACCAGGGACGAACTGGTGGTGATGGCGGAAGCTGGCGTCATCTAGGAGCTGGCATCCTTCGGATTCGT
>CAZBET010000148.1:0-4579 GCA_964490995.1 uncultured Dehalococcoidia bacterium | reverse complement strand
CCAGGCCCTCGTCTGTCTTGAGGTCCAGGCCCATGAACTTGCAGTTCCGGAGACCGGGGAACAAGGGCAAGTCGGGGAACTGGAGCTTGATGGGGCCGCCCCGGCCTTCCAGTTGAGGCTCGTGGATCTTGATGATCTCGGCGCCCAGGTCACCGAGAATCCTGGCGCAGAAGGGACCGGGGCCGAAGAGGGCCATGTCCAAGACCCGTATTCCCTGGAGGGCAGCCCGCTTGCCCTGGCCGCCAGTTTGGCTTCCCGTCTGGTCAGCAGTCATGGGTTGTCTCCTAACAACACTACTGCATCCTGTAGAACGCCTCATCGAAATCCGGCTGATTGAGGTACTTCCCCAAGAGCGTTTCCGGCATTCTCTCCATCCGCTCGACGAAGTCGTCGGGCAGCTCAACTCCAATTTCCTTGTAGGCCTCGACGAGGTCCTTCCTGCTCGGTGGACAGCCCTTGATCTTCACGCAATGTTGTATCAGGTCATTGTCGCTGTTCATCTTCACCTGGCATTGCCCCACCAGTACAGTATGTCGGTGCCGTGCCGTGGGTCTATGGGTCTTGCCATGCAGGATTTCTACATCGTCGAGGGGCTTGTCCCTGTTCTTCGCCATGAGGATGCCCCAGATGACGTAGTAGATGAAATCCGCACAGTACGTGCACATCGTCTTGTCTGCCTGGGGGTACGTCAGACCTCTTATCCCAGCCCGCTCGAAGAACAGCGGCAGGTCCCCGGACTCGTTCTGGACGAATTCCCACTCGTGCGGTCTGAGGGCTGTTTTCACGTCGATCTCCCCCACGACGCGGACATCGCTTAGATCGCCAGGTCGGCCGCTATCCTTGGCAGCCTGCGCTATGTAGGGAACGGTCTTCGGGTCAATGCGCAGCATCGTTGACCCCACCTTGTCCGCGGATATGAGGTCCTTTGAGGCGAGGATGATATTGGATCGATGCGCCCTGCCGGTATACAGCGGTCCTCTCTCAAGTGTGTAGATACCGTCTATGATAGTGAGTGATGGCGAGAAGACGCTTGCCAGCTTTGCTAGATGGAAATCCAGATTGGCACTTGGGTCAGTGTTATGGCATCGCTTCCTGGTGGCGATGCTGAGGAGCCCCTTGAGGTTCTTGATGCCTAGAGAAACCATGGTCTGGGAATGGGTCTTCAGCACAGGCATGTTGATGATGCAGTCAGCGCCGAGTATGTCCTTGTTGACTGACAGCGTGACATCGCCCGCTTTCACCTGTGAGAAGGAGCCTCTCAGAACGTCCACAATCCTCAGGCCATGACGCCTGGCGAACACGTCCAGCCCGATTCCCTTTGCCACGAGTTGCAGCGTCGACTCTGTCCTCTTCTCGATCTCAACGACACCTTCGCCAATCGTAATGTCGGCCACTCCACGTTCTTTCAGAAGCAGGACAATGTCTTCTATCAGTCGCGCTGTTGTCAGAACACCGTACTTGGGGAAATTCACGCCCTCGCGCCACAAGCAGAAGTTGGGCTTGATGAACACCTTCGTACCCCGGGAAAAACCATCTAGCCCACCAACCAGGTCCACGGCTCTCCTGAGGGATTCCAGGGGCTCCTCATATCTCACGACTGCAACTTCATACATCCAGCGTCCTCGCTTCTTCAAGGGAGCTTCGCGTCCAGCACTCGCCTGCCCTGAGAGCCGACCGCTGTGGCTATGTTAAGAGCCTGTGTCGACCGGTGTCAAGGCTTTGACCTGCAGCGGAATCACTGCTCTGACACCTCGGTGGACGCGTTGCGCAGTCTATACATATTCGCTATGATAACCTCGCATGATGGATATCAGCGGCAGCAATAGAAGGAAAGCACATGGGTGAACGGAAGATACGCGTCCTGTTGGGCAAGATCGGCCTTGACGGTCACGACAGAGGGATAAGGATGATCGCTGCCTGGCTGTCCAAAGCTGGCATGGAGATCATCTACATGGGCACTCACCAGACGGCAGAACAGATGGCCCGTGCAGCCATGGAGGAGGATGCGGACGTAATAGGGCTGAGTTTCCAGGGGGCGGACCATATTCCCATGGTCAGGACGATGGTTGAGCAGATCAAGGCCCACAGCTTGAACGACAGACTGCTCGTCGTCGGCGGTAATATCCCGCGCCGTGACATCAGCGTCCTCAAGCAGATTGGTGTTGATGAAGTGTTTCCCAGCGGAACTCCCATGACCGCATGTGTGACTTACATCAAAGGGAACGCCCACGGGAGAAGGAAGTGAGGTGACCGGCATGGCGACTCCCAAGACAAAGGTTGGCTATTTCGAGAAGTCACGAAGGGAGGGGACTTGGTCCGGTTTCCCGGCAAAGACGGTTTACAGACCCGCGGACGTTGACGACATCGACTACGCCAAGCGCATTGCGGACCCGGGCCACTTCCCCTACACCAGAGGCATCTACGAAGACATGTACCGAGGGCGGCTGTGGAGCCGGAGACAGATAACCGGCTGCTCCACACCGAAGCTTACTAACGAGCGGCTCAAGTATCTCATCAGCCAGGGAGAGAGTGCGATCAACGTCATCTGCGACCAGCCCACTCAGATTCAGATCGATTCCGACCATCCCTGGGCGGAGGGCAGTGTCGGCTGCTCTGGAACACCCATCTGTACTATGCGCGACGTGTGGGCAATTATGGATGGGATACGCCTTGATGAGATCAGCACGATGCTTACAGCGCACTCGCCGCTCACCCTTCCTTCCTATCTGCTGCTGGCCGACGAGCAGGGCGTCCCCTATTCTCAACTGCGGGTCAGCGGTGTGGTCACACCGCCCACAGTCTCGGCTCCGGTATGCCTCTATGGTGGTCGCCTTTCGGCGGACCAGCAGGGGATACCTTGGTCAGTGGTTGGTGGGCAAGGCAGCAGCGCCCTTGCCTCTGTGCAGCAGAAGAGAATGAAAGAGTATGCCGACAAGATGGAATTCATCATCAGGAACTGCGACAAGATGTATCCGGCGAACTTCAACGGGTATATCATTAGAGAGACTGGAGTCGGAGCCGCCGAAGAGGTGGCGTGGGAGTTCGCCAGGGCGTTCGAGTCCTTCGAAATGCTCGCCAAGCGTGGCCTCGACGTGGACCAGGTAGCACCCAAGGTGAGCTTCACTTTCAGCGCTATGATTGACATCTTTGAGGAGGCAGTCAAGTTCCGGGCGGCGCGAAGGGTTTGGGCACGCAACCTCAAGGAGAGATTCGGAAGCACAGACCCGCGCTCCCTCAGGCTCAAGTTCCACGTGAACACGGCGGGGGTGATGATGGAACGACAGCAGCCTATCATCAATATCGTGCGTGCCGCATATGGCGCGCTTGCAGCAGTGCTCGGCGGTACCCAGTCACTCCAGGTGGCCGGCTACGACGAGGCAATCGCCATCCCGACCGAGGAGGCAGCGACCATTGCTCTGCGAACACAGCAGATACTGGCTTACGAGACCGGTGTCACGGCGACGGCTGACCCGTTGGGGGGCTCCTACTATGTAGAGAGCCTGACTGAGAAGATGGACGAGAAGATGCAGAAGATCATTGACACCATTCTAGAAATGGGCGGGATGTCCGCCGCCGTAATCAACGGCTACATTGACCGCGAGATGGAGAAGGCGTGGCTCAGGTATCAGCAGGAACTCGAGGATAAGGAGCGCATCGTCGTGGGCGTGAATGAATTCACCATCCCCGTGGAAGAAGACGCTGATGTCGAGCCTTACCACCACCAGGTCGACTTCGAACTGGTGCGGCGCTATGTTGATGACCTCAAGGAGTACAAGGGCACGCGGCCCAAGGTGAAGGTAAGGAAGGCGCTGGAAGAACTCCGCCGTGCCGTTGAGACGAGCGACCCTGACATCCTTCGTTTCGAGATGGCATGCTGCAAGGCTGGCTGCACTACGGGGGAGGTTGCGGGGGTGAAGAGAATGGGTGTTGGGCTGCCGTACGATCCGATGGGTGTGGTGCAATATCCCTTCGGCTAAAGTAGTAGCTGACAGATACAAAAGCGTGGCCGCAGAGATCGCAGGGAACGGTCTCTGCGGCCACGCGGCGTTACTTGCGTTGTGCAGTGCCTATCAACTCAATCAACTGCTTGGTGTCCGCCCCGGCGCCGAACACTTCCCTTACGCCCTGCTTCTTCAGCCAGCCGATGTCCTCATCAGGTATCAGGCCACCCACCAACACCATAACGTCTTTCAGGCCCTTCTCGTTCAGCATCCGGATCACTTCGGGAACGTGGGCATCATAGGCTCCTGTTGAGAAACTCATCCCAATGACCTCAGCATCCTCCTGCACGGCTGCCGTAACCACCTCCTCAGGTCGCATGTACACTATGTAGACTACCTCGAAACCGGCATCTCGCAGGATAGCCGAGACACTCTTGACGCCCCGGTCGTGGCACTCCATCCAGTGTTTGACCAGAAGAACCCTGACCTTGTGGTTGGTCTTCAACTCTCATTACCTCCTGCTTCGAGATGGATTACTACCGGCATCCAAGCAGCTTCATGCGTACCCTTAAATTTGCACAGGCATGTTGTAGGCGGGGCCCCACTTGAAAACCTTCCTCAGGGTCTTTGATATTTCA
>CAZBET010000147.1:0-4595 GCA_964490995.1 uncultured Dehalococcoidia bacterium | reverse complement strand
AGTACCTGGCGAACGCCTACCTTGGCCCCGAGGAACACAAGCCATGAGACTGCTTCCATGCCATGCCCCTACGATGGAATACCGGGAAACGCTAAGATACCTGACTGAGCCTAGATTGCCTGATAGATGGCATCCAGGTCCAGGTGCTGTTCCAGAAGCTCGCCGAGCCGCTCCAGTTTCTTCTCATGGTGAAACCCAGCCCGGTCGAGCAGCCCGTCCAGTGATTCCGCCGTGGCGGCGGTGCTCTTGTCCACAAGAATTATCGGCACGTGTAGCTCTTGAGCACGACTCAGGATCGTGGGATTGGGGCCGATGTTGTCCGTAAGCACAAGGCATACGGTCGAGGTGTTCAAAGCCACCAACTGGATGTCCGGACGGTCGCCGCGCGTCATAACAGCCTTGTTCTCCCTGAGGGTCAAGTAGGACGCTGAATCGTACGACAGCGCCCCAACCATCAGGGTCTCTACGAGAGCATCAGAATGCTCGCCGTTGTTCACGATCCGGCCGCCTATATGCTCGACGAGGTCGCCAACGGTAACAGTCAATAGCGAACGCTCCTCGGGAAGCAGGCCCAGAACCTTGATCCCGTTCTTCTCTACCTGACACGCGACCATCGCTTTGAACCGCTCCATCCTGCGCTCCGGAACGGCATTGAATACCACTCCGAGCAGCCTGTCCCCAAACCCCCTGGCCGCTGTTGCCACGACATCCTCCGAGAGGTCGCCCTCATAGCGAACAATCAGTATCGCTTTCGCGTTCAACGCCTCCACAATCCGCGCAGCCACGCGGGCCGATTCGCTGTCGGCCTTGAAGCAGCTCACACCCTCGACCAGGACCGCATCCTTCCCCTCAGACACACGCCCGTAGGCTTCCCGAACATCCTTGAGCCAGACAGGTTCCGCAACCCCGGCCGCAGCGCCCAGGTCGGCGTCGGAGAGCGAGACGGGGCAAAGCAATTCAACCGGCTCGTCCAGAGCCAGGACTCCCTTCATCAGGCTCGCATCCTTGTCCGCCTGACCAGCACTAGCCCCTGCGGCACCGGTGGCCACTGGCTTCAGATACCCTACCTTCTTTCCGCCTGCCTTGAACTCCCGGCCCAGAGCGGCACAGAGGGCGCTCTTACCCGCGGCCGGCCCCATGGAGGTCACGTACAAGCCAACCATCGATAGCTTCCTTGCCCTCTGCTCGATGATCCCGCGCCCAAGCTTCGCCTCACAAAGTATAGCATATCCCTACCTCAAGGCAACGGCCGTACTCAAGGGCGTTTAACAACATCATATTGACACTGCTACGAAAATGACGATTCCATGGGTCATAGGGCAGGGGCTCCGTCCCCTGCCAACGGCGGCGGGTGACAGAGCACCCGCGCTATTTTCACGCCCTATCGTGCCTGTGCCGATAGCCGTAGTGATTCTGAGCCGAAGCCCTGACCCCGAACGCAATGACACTACTGAGCAACCTCCAACTCGAAAAAGGGCTGCGCTTCTGCTAGAATGCCCACGGCACCAAGACTCGGGCCCGCTGGCGAAAGGATGGGCTAGTGAAGAAGATATGGGCGCCCTGGAGAATCGAGTACATCCGACGCGAGAAGACGAAAGAGTGCATCTTCTGCAATAAGTCAGACGAGAATCGGGACCATGAGAACTACATCCTCCTCCGAGGGAAAACGAACTTCGTGCTCTTGAATACGTATCCCTACAATCCAGGCCACCTAATGGTGGCACCCTACCGCCATCTGGCCGAACTGGATGCGCTGAGCGACGACGAGCTGTTCGAGCACTTCGACCTCGTCAGAAAGAGCGCGAGGGCGCTCACCGAGGCATACAACCCCGCCGGGTTCAACATCGGGATGAACCTGGGCAGGATAGCCGGAGCCGGGGTGGAAGGGCACGTACACAGCCACATCGTGCCCCGCTGGAGCGGCGACACCAACTTCATCACGGTGGTCTGCGATACCAGGGTGATACCAGAAGCTCTGGACTCCACCTATGACCAACTGATAGGCAAGATGGCCCGATGGAAGACTCGAGCCAGGCGTCAGCGGTTGGAAGGCTGCGTACGCCAAGAGAAACAGGGCCGCAGCCGGCGAGGGCACCAGTAGGCCGCCGGCTTCACAGGCCCTCCGCCTGGCCGTCGCCGTCCATCTCGCCGAATTCGTAGAGTATGACCGAGGCAGCGACCAGCCCTGCCGTCTCTGCCCTCACAATGCGCCTGCCCAGACTCACGGGCACGATCCCGCAACTGCGGGCCAGTTCTGCCTCGTCAGCCGCGAACCCACCCTCGGGCCCGACGAAGACGTTGACCTCACGCGCACTGCCGACCGCCCCAACGCCAGTCAAGAAAGAGCGAATGCTGACCGACTTCTCCCCCTCCCAGGGCATGAGCGATACCCCCGTTGCCCCCTGGCAGGCCTCCCGGAATGAATATGCGTCGCTCAGGGAGGGCAGCCTGCCGCGCCGCGACTGCTCCGCAGCCTCGAGGACTATCTTCTGCCAGCGGGCTGCTTTGGTGGCCGCTGGTTCGCCTGCCACACACCGCTCGCATACCATTGGGACGAATCCCACCACCCCGATCTCCGTGCACTTCTGTAGAACAGACTCGAACTTGCGTCCTTTGAGCAGCGCCTGATACAGGGTGACCGTGGTCCGAGGCTCACCTGAGGTCGGAGTTCTGCTCAGGACAGCGCCTTCCAGGCTGCCCCGGGCCGTCCTTTTGAGCTCGACCTCGTATTCCCAGCCACCATTGTCGAGGGCAACGATTCGGTCTCCCGGCCCAAGGCGGAGCACGTTGCACAACTGATGAACCAGCCTCGGGGGAATAACGACAGCGGAGCCACAGAAGCAGTCTGCGGGAATGAAGAAGCGATGCATCTCCGGCTAACGTCCCTGAATGTCTCCAGCCCGGCAATCAACCGCGCCGATCGCCGTCAGCACGAAGCCGGACGAGAGAGGCGCTCCTGCGGCGCCATCCCGTTGTCTTGACCGGCGACACAAACCCGACCAGCGTATCTTATTGCTGCGAGAGTACGCGTACACACCCCTGAATCCCCTCTCGAGAGAGGACTATGGGGTGTGTCACTCGTGCTAACCGAGGTCATAGGGCAGGGGCTCCGTCCCCTGCCAGCGGCAGCGGGTGACAGAGCACCCGTGCTATGCTCATCCTCGTGGGCCCTGGTGTGCATGACCGGGAGATTGCCTCGTCGCTGCGGCTCCTCGCAATGACAGTACCGAGACAGCGCCCACCATGGAGAAACACGCATTCCCGCGCGTTCAGGCGCTGCCCCCCAGGCTGTCCTTGATCTTCTCGAAGAAGCTCTTCTCATCCTGGGGCAGCGTAGCCTTGCCCAGGGTCTTCCCCAGCTCCTTGAAAAGCTTCTTCTGCCTGTCGTCCAGACCCTGAGGGGTCACGACGTAGACCCTGACCAGTTGGTCGCCCCGCCCACGGCTGCGAAGATGGGGAACGCCCTTTTCTTTGAGCCGAAACACCCTGCCGCTTTGACAGCCTACGGGTATCTTGAGAGCGATGTCGCCGTCGAGCGTCGGCACCTCGACCTCGTCGCCCAAAGCTGCCTGGGCGAAGTTCACGGGCAATTCGTAGAGGATATCGTCGCCGTCACGCTCAAAGTACTTGTGTTTCCGCACTGAGAGCGTGACGTAGAGGTTTCCCGGTGAACCACCGTTGCGCCCTGCATCCCCCTCCCCTGTGAGCCGAATCTGCGTGCCATCGTCCACACCCGCCGGCACTTTGACTACGATCTTCCGGCTCTTGCGTTCCCGGCCCTGTCCCTTGCAGGCGGCGCAGGGCTTCGCAATGATCCTGCCCTCACCCCTGCACTGAACACAGGGTATCACGTTCACGAACTGGCCGAATGTGACGCGCTGAGTTCTCCGTATCTCGCCGGTGCCGTTGCACGACGGGCACTTCTGCGGGTGGGAACCCGGCTCGCATCTGGTGCCGCGACAGGCGGAGCACTTCTCGGTGCGCGCTATCTCCAGTTCCTTCTCGCAGCCGAAAACCGCTTCCTCAAACGAGATCGTCAGGCCACATCTCAGGTCGGCGCCACCCCGCGCCTCGCTGCGCTGCCGCGTGGCGGTGGCACCCCCAAAGAAAGCCTCGAAGATGTCGCCGAAGCCCCCGAAGTCGAAACCTTCGAAACCTCGACCGCCAAACGCCTGCGGGCCGGCATGCCCGAACCGGTCGTAGTCAGCGCGCTTCTGCGGGTCGCTCAATACCTCGTAGGCCTCGTTGACCTCCTTGAATCTCCCCTCAGCCCCCCCGTCCTTGTTCCGATCCGGATGGCACTGAAACGCCAGCTTCCGGAACGCCTTCTTGATCTCCTCAGGAGAGGCGTCCCGGCCTACACCGAGAACATCGTAGTAGTCGCGTTTGCTAACCACGTCCTGTCAAACCAGACGCACGTCTTAATCACCCATTATATCGCACCGCCGCCACCCCCTACAAACACGCCCGTGCGCTGACCTTGCCTCCCCCGTTGGCAAAGGGGGATTTCACCCACCGGGCGACCTAGCGCAGGCGTGTCGAAACGCCGGGTAGGTCGGAGCATCCGCTCCGACCCAGCTTGGAGCAGATGCTCC
>CAZBET010000146.1:0-4601 GCA_964490995.1 uncultured Dehalococcoidia bacterium | reverse complement strand
CGCATGATCTTGCCGCTCCTGGTCTTGGGCAGCGACTCGACGAAGTAGACTTCGTCCGGCGTGGCGATGGGACCGATGTTGCGCCGCAGGTGGTCGCTGATCTCCTTCTTCAGGGCGGCTGAAGGCAACGCGTCTTTCTTCAGGGTCACGAAGAGCACAATGCTCTCGCCCTTCACTTCGTCGGGCTTGCCCGCCACGGCCGCCTCGGCAACGGCGGGGTGAGATATGGCTGCGTCCTCAAGTTCCGCCGTTCCCATGCGATGGCCCGCGACCTTCAGTACCTCATCGGCCCTGCCCAGCATCCAGAAGTAGCCTTCGTCGTCGCGCATCGCGAAGTCGCCCGTGTAGAAGGCATTGGGGAAGCGTGACCAGTAGGACTCCTTGTAGCGCTGCGGGTCGCCGTAGATGTCGAGGAGCAGGCCCGGCCACGGCTTCCTGATGATGAGGAAGCCGGTCTGGCCCGCCGCCATCTCCTTCCCGTCGCCGTCAACCACAGCGGCGTCGATTCCGGGCAGCGGCAAGGTCGCCGACCCTGGTTTGAGGGGTATGGGCTCAATGCCCGGGGTTGGAGAAATCATGATGCCGCCGGTCTCGGTTTGCCACCACGTGTCTACGATAGGGCACCTTTCCCTGCCTATGTGCTTGTAGTACCAGTGCCAGGCCTCGGGGTTTATCGGCTCGCCCACACTCCCCAGAAGCTCCAAACTGGACAGGTCGTGCTTCGCCGGCCATTCCTCCCCGTGGCGCATGAACATGCGCACCGCTGTCGGAGACGTGTAGAAAATGCTGACTCCGTATTTCTCCACGATATCCCACCACCGGTCCACGGCGGGATAGTCGGGAGCTCCTTCATACAGTACGATAGCTGCACCGTGCGAAAGCGGCGCATAGACGATAGAGCTATGGCCGGTGACCCAGCCCACATCGGCGGTGCACCAGTAGACCGACTCCTCCTTGATGTCGAACACCCACTTGTATGCCGAGTGGTTGAAAACGAGATACCCGCCGGTGCTATGCACTACCCCCTTGGGCTTCCCTGTGGTACCTGACGTATAGAGGATATACAGCGGGTGCGTAGACTCCACTGCCTCCGGCCTGACTGCAATCTCCGCCCTGTCGAGCAGCGTCTGCAGCCACACATCTCTGCCTTCCTTCATGGGCACCGGCTCCCCCGTCCTCTTGACCACCACCACCTTCTCTACGGAAGGGCACAGCCTCACGGCCTCGTCGGCTATCTCCTTCAGGCCCACCAACTTGCCGCGGCGATAGCCGCCATCAGCGGTGACGACGATCTTGGCTTGCGTGTCGCCGACCCTGTCGCACATCGCCTGAGCGCTGAACCCCGAGAAGATGACCGTGTGCACTGCCCCGATGCGCGCACAGGCCAGCATGAAAATAGGCAACTCGGGCACCATCGGCAGATAGAGCGCTATCCTGTCCCCCTTCTTCACGCCGAGCTGCCTGAGGGCAGACGCATAGCGGTTGACCTCACGGAAGAGCGTGGAATAGCTGAGCACCCTGGTCTCCCCCCGCTCCCCCTCCCAGTAGATTGCGACCTTGCTTCGGCGCCATGTCTTCACATGGCGGTCGACACACTGATAGCACGCGTTCAGCCTCCCTCCCACAAACCAGCGCGCGTATGGGGGGTTCCACTCAAGAACGCGGTCCCATGTCTTGTACCAGTCCAGCCTCCGGGCCTCCTCTGCCCAGAAACCCTCGGGGTTCTCCAGCGACCGCCGGTGCATCTCGGCGTAGCGCTTCGACGGCCACATTCGCGAACCGGTGGGAAGTGACGCCGCCCCGCCCGCTTCACTCGCCTCAGTCATGTGCTCCCTCCTCCCGCATCATCGCAGCTCCGACTAACTGTGCAAACAGGATACGAGGGCGCATGGCCATGCGCCCCTACAAAGGCCGCCCCTCGGGCCCCACGAAATCCCCCTTTGGATGGTGGGATACAGACAGTCTTTCCTCCTATAGATGCGTCAGCCCAACGAGGTCCTTCGCGTGCATGTGTACAGATTCGTCTATCCTGAGACCTTCCTCTATGAGGTCGAGAACCAGGCGCTTCTCCTCAGGGAGCCTGTATCCCCCGTAGTCCTGTTTGAACAGCGTCTCTCGACGTGCGCTGTCTCTGTACCAGCCGTTCAGGAAATGATCGAAACACAATCTGCCGGTAACGCGAAGGTTCTCGACCATCATTCTCAGTTCGCGCAAGCGCTCGTGGGGCGACGAGAGCTCGAAGACTCCCTTCGCGTAGTCCTCATACAGCGGCAATCCCGGCCCGACCACCAGGGGCCTCAGCCTGATGAAATCCGCATCCGTTTCGTTCAGAACCCTGGCTGTGTTCCTTGCATGCTGCTCCCACCTACCCCTGCCCCCCAGCCCGGGCATCACGTACTCCGAGAGTTCGAAACCTGCCTCCTTCGCTTTCTTGCCCGCCAGTATTTGTTCGGCGGAGGTCACCCCCTTGTCCACGTAGAGCAGCAACTCATCATCGCCCGTCTCGAGGCCAACGTGAACCCTCGAAAGACCAGCCCGGCCCAATTCCTTCAGCTCGTCCAGCGTCTTCTTGGCGAGCGTCTTCGCCCTGGCATATGATGTTATGCGCTCCACCGTGGGGAAGGTCGCCTTGAGATACCTCACGATTTCCAGCAGTTGGTCCGTGGGCATGATGAGGGTATTGCCATCCTGCAGGAAAACGCTCCTTCCGCCGAAGTACAGCCAGTTGAAGACCGTGACGAAGCAGTGGCTGCCATCAAGCTCTGGATCGCTCTCGATGATGGCCGAACCCACGGCCCGGTTCAGCGCGCCGCCGTAGCCCAGCTTCCACGACACCGCTCTTATCCCGTCCGCTATCGCCTTGACGTTGTCTATGTCCCTCTTTACTTCCTCAACGTTCCGAAGCTGGAACTTCTCCCGATTGTAGGGCATACCGTAGCAGAACGTGCACCTGTTCCAGGAGCAGTTCCGGGTGGCCCGGATGAGCAGTGAGTGGCTTCCGCCCTCGCTGGGCGGCCTTATCGGCCCAACCTCAAAGGAATACCGGCTGAGATTCTGTACGGCCGGTCTTGGCAGCCCGCGCCCGTTTCCCGGCGCCACGTACCTCATCCCCCCTCACCTCACTCCGAATGGGAAGGGCAGCTTCTTGCCGCGCCCTAACTGCTTCATCAGCTTCTGCACCTCCCGGTGCTGGTTGAGCAACTGATTGACGTCCTGGGTGGTCGTGCCGCTGCCCCGAGCGATGCGGCGCCGCCTGCTGCCATCGATGATCTCGGGTCTGCGCCGTTCCTCAGACGTCATGGACAAGATCATGGCCTCCACTCTCTTCAACTGCTTCTCATCCGCCCCCTGCGGCAGCTTGCGGGACAGCGCGGAGACGCCTGGGACCATGTCCAGAAGCTGGCCGATCGGCCCCATCTTCTTTATCTGCTGAAGCTGCTCCAGCAAGTCCTCGAGGTCCAAGCTCCCGCGGCGTATCTTGCGCTCCAACTCCCGCTTCTTGTCCTCGTCGGCGGCGCTCTCCACCCTTTCGATGAAACTGAGAACGTCGCCCATGCCCAGAATGCGAGAAGCCATCCGATCCGGATAAAATGGTTCCAGGGCGTCCACCTTCTCGCCTGTGCCGATGAACTTGATGGGCACGCCGCTGACCGAGGCGATGGAAAGCGCGGCCCCGCCTCGAGCGTCGCCGTCCATCTTGGCTAGAATCACGCCGGTAAGTCCCACCGCCGCATTGAACTGCTCGGCTATTCTCACAGCCTCCTGCCCGGTCATGGCATCAGCCACCAGCAGAACCTCGGTGGGCGAGGCCTTCCGGCTGAGTTCCTTCAGCTCGTTCATGAGCTCCTCTTCAACGTGGAGCCGCCCTGCGGTATCGACGATCATCGTGGTCGCCGCTATCTCCCGGGCTCGCTTCATGGCGCCGGAGCAGATGGCGACAGCGGTGTCCCCTTCCCCGTATACAGGGATATCGAGCTGCCTGCCCAGCGTAGCAAGCTGTTCCTTGGCGGCCGGGCGGTAGGAATCGGCGGCGACCATCAGCATGCGCTGTCCCGCCTTCCTCAGTTGCAGCGCCAGCTTGGCCGTCGTCGTGGTCTTGCCCGCTCCCTGTAGTCCCACCATGAGGATGACTGTGGGCGGCTGGTCAGCGTGCTTCAGCTTCCGCTGCCCGCCACCCAGCGTGGTGACCAACTCCTCGTTGACAATCTTGATGACCTGCTGGGCGGGCGTAAGACTCTGCAATACCTCAACGCCCACCGCGCGCTGCCTCACACGCCCCACGAAGTCCTTCACCACCTTGAAGTTGACGTCGGCTTCGAGCAGCGCCAGCCTGACCTCACGCAGCGCTTCGTCAACATCCTTCTCAGTCAGCTTCCCTTTGCCCGAGAGCCTCTTGAAAACAGCGCCGAGCTTGTCCGAAAGCGTCTCAAACATCTCACTTCTCGAAGGCTATTGTATCTGTCACCAGCTACGAGGTCAACCGAGGCCGCACTCTCCCTTTGACAGGCACAAACCCCAGTGCTAGGAGCGTGTCTGAGTAATCCCCAATGCAGCGGTTTTTGAAGCTAACCAACGGTTGCCCTTCCGGCCATTCTGAAGCT
>CAZBET010000145.1:0-4612 GCA_964490995.1 uncultured Dehalococcoidia bacterium | reverse complement strand
AGCGCTCCCACTATCAGGCCAAGCGTTAGCTGTGGAGCGCCGATGAACCGCCTGAGCCAGACAACGAGCGGCGGAAACACTCGCCTCGCGAGCAACCATGCGGCGACAGCAAAGGCGGCCACTTCCAGCAACAGCACGGGCACTCTCCAAGGGCTGAAGTCTCCAGGGTGGCCCACCTGCTGGAGGGAGAACGCTACGACCAGCAGCCCAATGACCTCAACGATGACCACTGTCGTGAACACCTGCAGGCCTAGGGGGTCCTTCAGGCGCCCGAGGTCGCTAAGCACTTTTGCCACGACCGCCACACTTGACAGTGCCAGAAGGCCCCCAAGGGCAATGGCGTTGGGCAGCGGCTGCTGCACGACAGTCAGCATTACACCAAGCCCGATGCCCAGCGGCACCGCAAACGCGATCAGCCCAGCGAGGAAAAAGCGCCCTCGAACGGTCGCCATGAGTCCAGACACATCCATCTCATCAATGCCGATGAGGAAGAACATCAGGACCACACCGATGGCGAAGAAGACATCCAGCTCAACGCTGGCCTTGACGACCCCCAGAGCAGGCCCCAAGATGATGCCAGCAGCCAGGTATGCCAGCAAGGTGCTTTGCCGCAGCCGAATGGCTACGCCTTCCAGCACCTTGGCGGTGATGAGGAGCAGCCCCAGGGTGAGTAGAGCCTGTCCCACAGCGCTTTGAGGCCTCCTTCTCCGATTGCCCGGCGCGGTCAAGACCGCCAGGCCGGGCTGAGCACGTTAGGCACTATCATACTGTACCCGATACCAAACATCCACCGCCATGGCCGAGGCGTGCCAATGATCCGGGCGGATGCCTGCATGACATGGCGGGAGACTCTCTTCAAAATCACAGGACCGGGCACTCCCCCTCTTGACGCGGCAACCGCCTCAGGCTAGAGTGTAAGCAACCGTTCACTTACGACAGGAGCCGGATAGTGACTCAAGCAAGAGCAAGCACCGAACAAAGGCAACGACAGATCGTGGAGGCTGCGAGGAAGATTATCGCCACGACGGGTATGGAGAACCTGACCGTCCGTGAGATAGCCAGAGAAGTGGGCATTTCTGACGGCGATATCTACCGCCACTTCCGAAGCAAGCGGGACATCCTCCTCCTGCTTATCGAGGATGTGGAGAGGACGCTATTCGATGCAACGGAGCAAGCTGCCTCTGAGAAGCCAGGGCCGCTGGAAAGCCTGGAAAACGTGCTCAAGGCTCATCTGTCCTACCTAGAGCAGAGGCGTGGCATCTCCCTGATAGTCATCGGCGAGACCTTGCGCCTGCCTGACAAAGACCTGCGAAGGAGGATGTTTCAGGTTGTGGATCGTTACCTTGCACGCATCAAGGGACTCCTGGCCGAGGGTGTGAAGGCGGGGCAGGTCAGACAAGGCATAGACATCGATACCGCCGCCCTCACTTTCTTTGCCCTGGTGCATGCAACGGTCACGCTGTGGGCTCTCAGCGGTTCCGCATTCTCCCTTGGCAAGAGGCACAAACCGCTTTGGGAATCGTATGTGGCGAGCGTACGGAGGGACGCCACGGCCCAAGGCTCTGCGCAAGCACCTGCTGGAGAAGGAGTAATAGGCAGTGTGGACTAAGGAGAGGCTGCATCGACTGGTAGAGGAGAAGCTGAGCGACTGCTTGTTCGTTGTGGTGTCGAACCGGGAGCCGTACGTACACACCTTCTCGGGAAGGGATATCGAGTGCCAGGTGCCACCCAGCGGCTTGACGGTAGCTCTGGACCCTGTCATGCAGGCTTGCGGGGGCACCTGGATAGCCCATGGGAGCGGGACTGCCGACGCCCACGTGGTAGACGAGCGCAACAAGATAATGGTGCCTCCGGATAGGCCTCAATACACCCTGAAACGAGTATGGCTTAGCAGAGAGGACGAAGAGGGTTACTACTTTGGCTTTGCCAACCAGGCCTTGTGGCCCTTGTGCCACATCGCCTACACTCCTCCCCTGTTCGACGAGTCATCATGGAATACCTACAAGAAGGTGAACCAGGTCTTTGCCGACAGCGTCTTGGAGGAAGTGAGCGGCAGAAAGGCATTCATATTTGTCCAGGACTATCACCTGGCACTCCTGCCCAGGATGATAAAGGAGAAGGAGCCCAATGCTATCGTAGCCCAGTTCTGGCATATCCCATGGCCCAACCCGGAGGCCTTCCGCATCTGCCCCTGGCAAGAGGAGATTCTGAAGGGGATGCTGGCCAACGACTTGCTGGGGTTTCACATACGTTACCACTGCAACAACTTCCTGGACACCGTGGACAGAGCCATCGAGGCAAGGGTTGACCGTGAGAGATACGAGGTGATCCACGCTGGCAGGCGAACCGCCGTGCGAGCCTTTCCCATCAGCGTGGACTTCGAGGCAATTGCCGAGGACGCAAAGAGTGAGATGGTGGCTGAGGAGGTTAAGAGGTTGAGGGAGAAGCTTGGTCTCAAAGACGAGTTGATAGGCATGGGCCTCGACCGTTTCGACTACACCAAGGGTATCCCCAACAGGCTGAGAGCTGTCGACCGCCTCTTCGCGAAGCATCCGGAATACAAGGGGAAAATGGTCTTCATCCAGGCCGGCGTGCCGAGCCGGGTTCATATTCCCGCGTACAAGAAAGTCAACGAGGAGATAGACGCGCTGGTCGAAGAGGTGAACTGGAAATACGGTGCCTGGCACTGGAAACCGGTGGTCTATATCCAGGAGCATCTCCCACCTGTCTCCCTGATGGCGCTGCGTCGCATGGCTAATCTCGCCGTCGTCAGCGCTCTGCACGACGGCATGAACCTGGTGGCCAAAGAGTTCGTTGCCAGCCGCTTTGACGAAGACGGGGTCCTGGTCCTCAGTCCCTTCACCGGGGCAGCCAGAGAGCTGACCGATGCTCTACTGGTGAATCCCTACGCCACAGACCAACTTGCTGAGGCGATCAGGACAGCATTGGAGATGCCGCAGGCAGAAAGGCAGAAGCGGATGCGGAGGATGCGTGAAACGGTCCGCGAGAACAACATATACAAGTGGGCCGCGGACATAGTGTCTGAACTGGCGAAATTTGACTGAGGGGAGTGTCACGGGGTATCTCATGAGCATCGCGCTTTTTGGAGACCATGTGGGGTGGTCACAGATAGCCGTGCCGGCAGCGGTCTTCGTCGCTGGTCTGATCGCCACGCTCTGGCTGAGGCGAATGGCCTACCGCGCGGTGAAGCGGTGGGCTGTGAACACAGAGTGGCAAGGTCACCGGATCCTGCAAGAGGCCGCCAGAGGGGCCTCTGTGCTGTGGTGCGTGATGCTGAGCGCTTTGCTGGCCCTGGCTGTATCCGCCGTATCCGCACGCTGGAAGGGCCTGGCCGCCAACGTCCTATGGACGCTGCTCCTGCTGTCCCTGGCTCTCTCCGTCTTGAGCTTAGCAGACAGTCTCATCCAACTCTATGGGGAGAAGCTCAAGGCTTCGCAACGCGCCGTGGGTCTGGGGCGAAACAGTGCCAGACTGGCGATCCTGGTTGTTGCGGCACTCATACTGCTGGATATCTGGGGTGCGCCCGTCAACACGGTCCTCTTGGTCATAGCCCTGGCAGCCCTCTTCGGCGCACTGGCACTCAGAGAGACTCTCCCCAACCTGCTTGCCGGGCTCCAGATAAACACGAAAGGAGACATCAAAGCAGGAGACTATGTGAAGCTGGAAAATGGCCAGGAGGGCTACATCAGGCAAGTGACCTGGACAAACACCCAGGTTGAAACCTCGGACGCAAGCACGATCCTGGTGCCAAACAGGAAGCTGGTCCAATCTACGGTCATCAACTACGGCCGTCCGCTGAAGAAGGCCACCGAGCCTTTCCGCTTCTTCGACCGTGCTCATCTCAAGGAACTAACCGGCCTCAAGGCGACTGGCCTCAGGGAGCTGGCTGACATCCTGAAGAGTGCCCCCGACTCAGTCATCTACTACCACACACACCACTTCATCGAGGAGCACCACTACCTCACGCCGGAGCCAGCAAACGACTTCGCCATATGGGTGACCGACGCTCTTGGTGAGGAGGCGCTCGGCGAGAGGCTGGCGAACATAGACGCTTTTGAGTTCCCTACTCTACAGGCCTTGCGGGATAGGATAGTCGGCGTCCTGGAGGAGCGCCTCTCGGCGGAGCCCGAACCTCGCCAGGCGCCAGAGGGCAGAGAGTTCCATTTCATGAAGTCCGTGAGCATGATCCTGCCTACGCCCTACGTGGCCCGTGACTTGAGGGAGTTCGTGGAGGCCCTGCGCAAGCTGAGCCTGGGTTCCCTGTACTTCCACATCTTCGAGGCGAGGTTGCGCCTGGGCCGGGCGTCAAACGACTTCTCCGTCTGGCTTGAGGATAGCCTGAACGAACCTGAGCTGGCGGAGCAGATGGCCCGCTTTGACCCTTACAACTACACGTTGGAGGCAACGAGATCGCTACTGATACAGCTTATCGAAAAACGCATCAAGTGAAGCTGGCGGACTACGAACCCGTGGTCGGCAAGAGCGCCGTGGCGGACCTCAGGCTGCTGGCCAGCAAGCTCTCGGGCAAGGTCATCCAGAACATAAACTCCACCTACTCCGGCGGCGGCGTGGCTGAGATACTCAGCCGAAT
>CAZBET010000144.1:0-4627 GCA_964490995.1 uncultured Dehalococcoidia bacterium | reverse complement strand
GGGAAACAGCGACGCCCGAGGGTCAGGATGTAGTCATGCACCAGTTGCTCCACCGACAGCCTGGGCGGAACGGTCGGGCAATCCATGATCACCAATTCTCTGACCTTGTGGCCCCGAAGCACGTCCTGGATAGCCAGTTGGCGGTAGCTTCCCGCGGCGGCACCCTGCAAGAACCATCCCACGAAGGCTATCCAGAGGCCGTTGATCCAGTTGCCCCAGAATATCCACCAGATGCCGCCGAAGATGAGTAGATAGCCAAACACCCGCCCAATGTTCGAGGCGGTCCTCGTGGCGGCAAGGAAGTTGCCACTGCGCCACCACGCTATCGCCCGCAGGACGCGCCCCCCGTCCAGCGGGAACCCCGGAATGAGGTTGAAGCCAGCAAGCACCAGGTTGATCCAGCCAAGCCAGAAAGCCAGCCCGGTGAGTTCCTCGTTGACTCCTCTTACTGCAAACCATATCCCCCAGAAGATGCCGCCTATCACCAGACTGGCTATCGGACCGGCCACCGCCATTCGGAACTCGACTGAGGGCTTCTCGGGCTCCTTCGCCATCTGCGAGACCCCGCCCAGGATGAAGAGCGTTATTGACTCAATCTGAATGCCCGCCGCCTGCGCCACGACGCTGTGAGCCAGTTCGTGCAGAAGCACCGACAAGAAGAAAAGGAGGCTCGTTGCCACGCCGATGCCCCAGTAGCTCGCCAGACTCCAGTGGGGGTAGATGTGCGGGAAATAGCTGGCAGCCAGAGCCCAGGTAATAAGCAGAAAGACGATGAACCAGGAATAGTGCAGCCGCACCGATATGCCGAAGTACCTGCCTAGAGGTATGCCCCCGTCGAACACGTCACCTCACCACCGACCGAGCGGCAACCGGCAGGCCCAGCCACAAATCCCTCCGGGAAGGGTATGTGCCCAGCCTGCCGAAAGGGCCCAGCACCTTCCTATGATAGCAGTCATGGTCAAGAAGTCACAAAACGGAAAGCGAAAAGGTTGAAAACATGTACCCCAGGGCCAATAGGACTACTGTAAGGAAGTAGGTGGCCGCGCCGAGCCACAGTACTTGCGCAGCACTCCCTGGGCCTCGATAGTCCAGAGCGCCCTTGGTCACCAGGATCGCCAGTGGCATAGTCAGAAGTGACAGAAGGGCCGCTTCGGGCATAATCCGCAGCACGGTCCATGATATCACCCAAACGTAGTAAACAGCGCTTGATGCAAGATACAGCCAGCTTGCCTTTCTCGTGCCCAGGACAGCCGGCAAGGTCTTTCTCCCTCCTGCCCTGTCCGCCTCAACATCCGGTAGTTCAAACAATAGGTGGACGTTGAGCATCAGCACGGCCGAGGCAACCGCAGCTACCACCGCCCCCATAGCGTAGCCCCCTGTTTGCACGAAGTAGAAAGCCAATACCGGCAAGGCTCCCAGACCGATGCCGGAGAACACCTCTGGGACCTTCCACCTGGTCAAAACCGGGGTATACAGCAGGACACAAGCCGCGCCCACAGCCAGCACAGGAAGCAAGAGCATGCCCTTCTCGAGCAGGAAGTATACCCATATTGGAAGAGCCAGGACAAAGGACAGAACGCCAACTCCCAGGACAGTTCCAGGTTTGAGGAGCTGCGCAGGCAGGACGCCGCTACCTCCACTGAAAGGCGTCCTTTGAGTATTGAGGTCTATGCCGATCCTGTAATCAAAGTAGTCGTTGAGAAGCTGTACACTCGATTGCCACAGAAGCAGCCCAAGGAACGCAAGCGCTACGTCGTAGAGCCTGAAGCTACCATCCGCCCAAGCGATCGACGCTCCCAGAAACGCCAGCGCTACGCTTCCGAGAAGGAACAGGGGGCGAACTTCCCTGAGCCACACCCCAGACAGTCTGCTCGCCCTCCGAATGGAATCCGCAGATAGAATGGTCATGTTCATCCTTGCAGGGTCGACTGCCAATCATAATTGTCAGTAGCGGTAGGCGCCGTATCCCTCTGGTTCAAGACGTTGCGACGGGAATGGTCGGGATATTCTCAACAAGAACGCCGCTATTCATTCAAGGCGGGCCACGTTGCGATTGTAGAAGTAGGCAAACACCCAGTCGAGAGCAGCTCTCAGCTTGGTCTCCACTCCGGTCAGCGGTCCCGCGTAGTAGACCAGCATGCCGATAAAGAGGGCCCTTCTTACCATTCCGGCCGCGTATCCGTCAAAGACTCGACCGAATAGCTGGGCAACTGCCGTATTCCTGTCTAGGTAGAAAACCTGCCCCAGGAACCCGGCGCTGTAAGGACGCGGACGTTTCCCCTTCAAGTTATTGATGATATTCCTGGCGCACACTCTGCCCTGCCGATAGGCCACCTGGAAGGTCGGCGGATATGGGCCCGACCCACTCCCCTGTTCAAGATAGGCGCAGTCTCCCAAAGCATAGACGTTCGGTGACTTCGGAACCTGTAGATATCCGTTTACCCGAATTCTCCCATCCTTGGCCTTGTCGAACGGCAATGCCTGCACGACTGAGACAGGTTTGATCCCCGCACACCAGATAACGGCGCTAGTTGGTATCGTGTCTCCGCCCGCAGTCTGGACGCCACCCTGCCAGGCCTTGCCCAGACGCGTCTTCAGCATTACTTCGACGCCGTGCGATTTCAAACGTGACAGAGCCAGTTCTCTGGTTCTTGCGTTCATTCCCGGCAGCACATTATCTTGGGCCTCCATCAAGATCACACGGACGTGCTTCGACAGCGGAGCGTAGTACTTCGCCAGCACCCTGTCACCAAACTCCCTGACGTGGGCGGCAAGTTCCACACCGGTCGGCCCGCCTCCAATCAAGACAAAGGTGAGCAATTCTAGCCGGATTTGCTCGTCCTCTGCCCACAGAGCAGCCTCGTAGTTGTCCACGATCCGATTGTGTATTGCGATCCCGTCCCTCAGCGATCTGAAGGGCAGCGCGACCTTCTCGACATCCGCCATCCCGAAGAAATTCGTGGTGCTGCCCAGAGCCACGACCAAATAGTCCCACGGCACTCGCCCCTCATCCGTGATGACGGTTCTCCCATCTAGGTCAACGCCCTGTATCTGGGCCCGCCTGAACTCAAGGGCCTCAAGGCGGCCTCTCCCCTTGAATAGCTTGCGCAACGGGAAAGAGATGTGGCTTGGGGCAACGCTTCCGGTGACGACCTGATAGGTCATGGGCACCGCCGTGTGATAGTCATTCTGGTCCAGCAGCAGTACTTCTATTCCCGGGGAACGCCCTGCGGCACCCCTCAATGCCAGTGCTGTGCTGACTCCTCCGGAGCCGGCACCCAGGATAACTATTCTCTTCTTGGGCGGAAGTTGTTGCTGAGCCATTTCTCATCCCTCCAAAGCAACCAGCAATGCCTGGTTGAGGCCGTTTGGGATGCGGCCTGCAGCGTGTGCCACATATAATAACATAGAAGTCAAACAGGCTCAGGGATTCTCAGTTGCCATCCACATGGGGCGCCTGGAATTGCGCTGGCGGAGCAGAGGTCAATCAGGCAATGAGTCAGCGCCATCATCGAGCTCCCTGGACAGTCCCGCAGCGCGCCTATCGACGACGCGGCCAACTCCGCCAACAGACGCCACGTAGCCGACTCCTTTCCTCAAGAGCCTGAGCTGGCATACCACATGCGGGACAGGGACGCGATGCTCCAAATGTGATAACTTCTTAACGTTTCCCCCTGCCAATTTTATGACTTCTTCACGGCTGACGTCTATGATGGTCGCGGCGTTTTCAGGACGCGGCGGGTTCTTTGTCACATCATTCCCGCGCAAGCGGCAATCCAGGATCCGTGGACTCCTGCTCCGGCAGGAGTGACATGAAGGTGTCCGCTTCAGGAAGTGCCCCGGCGAATTGCCGCCGGGGTCAACCAGGATTCCGCCAATGCACATCGTTTGCTGCATCAAGCAGGTACCGGACACTGCTCAGGTCAAGATTGATCCTGAGACCAACACCCTGGTACGTTCCGGGGTTGAGTCAATTTCCAACCCTTACGACGTCGTGGCAACTGAGGCGGCCGTGCGGCTCGTCGAAAAACACGGTGGCAAGGTCACCATCATTTCCATGGGCCCGCCTCAGGCGGAATCGGCTCTGCGACAATGTCTCTCGCTGGGCGCCGCCCACGCCATTCTGCTTTCCGACAGAGCCTTTGCCGGCGCGGATACACTCGCCACCAGCTACACCCTTGCCCGTGCCATATCCACGATAGCAGCCGCCGACCCCGTGGACCTTGTCATCTGCGGCAGACAGGCAATCGACGGCGACACCGGCCAGACCGGCCCCGGCATCGCCACCAGGCTCGGCTACAACCACCTGCCGTACGTCTCCGAAATCGTCGGCGTCGATATCGAGCAACGCGCCATCACAGTGAAGCGACTGGTCGAGGGCGGAACCGAGACCATCCAGGCCAGACTGCCCGCGCTGCTGACTGTGGAATTGGAACTGGCCACCCCCCGCTACGCCTCGCTTCCAGAGATGGTGCGTGCTCTTCGTCAGGATGTCCGAGCGTTTGGAGCCACCCAGATTGAGGCTTCACTCGAACGCGTGGGACTCAAGGGGTCGCCGACGTGGGTTAGAGGCAACACTGTTCACTTAGTGTCTTTTGTGGTATCCTTACCGTAAAACGGAGGATAC
>CAZBET010000143.1:2653-4628 GCA_964490995.1 uncultured Dehalococcoidia bacterium | reverse complement strand
TTGCGTTAGAAATCGACCTCCCCTCCAGGCTCATCTTGTATTGGAATAGACTGGGTCTTGCCAATCCAGACGAAAGGGACATAATAGAGGCATCCGGCAAGACAAGTTGAGCGGGAGCTGAAATGGGCAGTGAGGGTCGCTCATGAGGACACGGCGTAGAGGTGTTGCACTGCTCATACTGACGCTCGCTGTGCTTGTCTTCCTGGTGGTGATGCCGGCAGCCCCGGCGGCGGGTTATGTCGGCAACGTGAGGGCAACGGCAACACCCGACTCTGCAAACTCTCCAGCCCGCTACGACATCAGCTTCACCACGACTCTGGACGTGCCGGCAAGAGGCACCGTGACTGCAACGTTCCCCACGGAGGCAACGCTGCCCCCCGCGATAGGGGTCTTCTCATCCGTCTTGCTGGTGGATTCCGGAGGCGCCCTGTATCCGGGCAAGGACATTGATCCCGTAGTCGACCTCGACGAAGGAACAGTCACGGTCACGGTTCCCGCCGGACAGACGCTAAGGGCAGGCAATTGCACCCTGATTATCCAGCAGGCGGCGAAGATCAGGAACCCGTCGATAGGCAACAAAGACTACAAGATGAAGGTGAGAACCAGCGAGGAGGGCCTCGCGGCCGGTCAGGATGCTGACCTCGTAGTCAAACCCACGTACAGCCTCAGCACGAGTGAAGGCCCGCGAGGCACGGCGGTGACAGTCATCGGCAAAGGCTGGACGCCCGACACCGGAGTTACGATCGGCGGTGCTCTTTCGGGCACAGGCACCATTCTTGCAGACGGCACATTCTCGGTGGAGGCGCTGCCGCAAGGTACCGAAGAGGTAACCGTTGTCGACGGCTCGGGCAAGGATGCCGCTGTCTACTGGGAGATAACTCCAAGTGTGTTCAATCTCGGGCCCACTGTGTCGGTCTCCACGCCCGAGCCAACACCGACGTCCACGCCCACAGCAACACCGCCACCTTCGCTGACGCCGACGCCCACGGCGGTTCCAACTCCTGCACTGACACCTCTGGCAACGGCAACACCCCCACCTGCGACGACCCCTGCTCCCACGCCCACGCTCTTGGCGACGCCTGCTCCGACCCCCATACCCACCACAATACCAGCGGGTGCAGCACCGATGAACCCGTGGGTAATCATCGGCCCCATCCTCGCCATCTTGGCAGCAGCCGCAGCGTACTACTTGCTGAGGCCGAGGGTTGCCCATTCCGACTGAGGAAACGGAGGGCGAACACATGGTGGATGAACCCACAGCCATGGGCGCCGCGCCCGACACGCCGCACAGCCGGTACGCGGCCCAGGAATGGCAGAGGGCGTCAGGTTCCGTGCCACGGGAGATGGCGCTGACCATCTTCGTCAACGGTGAGGAACTGGTGACCGTCCTCTGCACCCCCACCAAGCTGACTCCGCTCGTCCTGGGTTTCCTCTATTCGGAGGGCGTAATCAGCGACAAGCGGGATGTCGCCTCCATGCGGGTCTGCGAGGAGGACTCGCTCGCAGACGTCAGGCTGGCCAGTCCCGCATATGCACGGCCCGTGCGGCGTACTCTGGCCTCAGGCTGCGGGGGTGGGGTCAGCTTCGCAACACAGTTGTCAAAGGTAGACTCACACCTGGTTGCCACAGCGGACGAGGTGCTATCACTGGTCAAGCAGTTGAATCGGCAGGCGCACCTGTACCGCACCTGCGGCGGCGTGCATACCTCCGCGCTGGCCGACAGAGAGCATCTGCTGGTGGTCGCCGAGGACATCGGGAGGCACAATACCCTGGATAAGATCGTGGGTGAATGCCTGCTGACGGGATTGCCAACGCGGGAGAGGTTGCTGCTCACCACCGGCCGTATCTCGTCGGAGATGATGTCGAAGGCGGCAAGGATGCAGACCCCGATAGTCGTTTCCCGCAGCTCGCCCACAGACCGAGCGATTTCGCTTGCCCTGGAAGCGGGCATCACGCTGATCGGCTACGCTCGCGG
>CAZBET010000143.1:0-2553 GCA_964490995.1 uncultured Dehalococcoidia bacterium | reverse complement strand
GGTTGCCAAAGCTCCCCCCATCAATTATGCTGAAACCCACAAGGTGGTGCGACAATGACATCCTCTGAGACTGCGGCCGGCATACAGGTGGTGCAGGTGGCGCTGCCAGTGGGCATGGCCATCGTTGTCCTTTTGCTCGCCTACCTGGTGCGGAGCCTAGTCTACAGCAGACTCTACAGATTCGCGGCGAGGACCGCGTCACGGTGGGATGACATAGTCATCAAGACCACGCGTGTGGCCTCGCTCCTGTGGTGCATCTGGCTGGGCGTCTACGCGGGGCTCAAGCTTGCCGAACTGCCGTCCAACTGGTCGGATCCCATCGACAAGGCTATTCCCATCGTTTTTGCCGCCATGGGAATCTACACGGTCGTGGCAGCAATTGATGTAGGCCTCAACTGGTATAGCGCCGAGGTTGCCCCCAAGACCAAGAGCAGTCTCGATGACGTGATTGTAGCGGCGCTGCGGTGGGGTGTCCCCGCGGTCGCGCTCATCCTGGGCGTCATTCTGATCCTGGACATGGCTGGCATCGAACTGCCCCCTGTCAAGCGATGGCTGGCGCAGCACGGGCCGAGGATCGTCTTCATTGTCGTCCTCGGCCTTGGGATTCTCCTCGGCGCGACCGTCGCGATACCCAAGCTTGTCAAGGCGGCTGTCCAGAGGTCAAAGGCTGAACAAACCGAGGAGGAACTCAACAAGAGAGCGGAGACGCTGTCGGGGGTGCTGACAGCATCGGTTCAGGTGCTCGCAATCCTCGTCTTCGTCTTCATGTTGCTGAGCGAAGTCGGCATCAACATCGCACCCGTTCTCGCTGGAGTCGGCATAGCCGGCATTGCCATCGGCTTCGGCGCCCAGAGTCTGGTCAAAGATATCCTCGCCGGGCTGTTCATAATCATGGAGAACCAGTATCGGAAGGGCGACGTGGTCAAGATCGCCGACGTAGCGGGTCTCGTGGAGGACGTCAACCTCAGAAGAACCCTTCTGAGAGACTTGGACGGCATCGTGCACGTCGTGCCCAACGGAGAGATCCGTGTGGCCAGCAATCTCACCAAGGAGTGGTCTAGAGTCAATCTGAATGTCTCCGTCTCGTACAAGACGGACCTGAACCACGCCATTGCAGTGATAAACCGGGTGGGTGAACAACTGGCGAAGGATCCTCAGTGGGCCCCATCGATTGTGACGCCGCCAAAGGCGCTTAGGGTGGACAATCTCGGTGATTCCGGAATCGAGATCAAGATACTGGGCGACACGAAGCCCATGAAGCAGTGGGATGTAATGGGCGAGTTGCGTCTCAGACTTAAGAAGGCGTTCGACGAAGAGGGCATAGAGATCCCCTGGCCCCACACGAAGGTCTACTTCGGCGATACGCCGTTGCCCTTGCCCAGGAGCCGTCACGAGTCGGGCACCGAGCCGGGTGCTCAGGAATAGGAGACCGTTCGAGAAGGCTCGCCGTGCACACGCGCGAAAGGCCGCGCTGGCAGCGTGAGTAATCTGGGAACAAGAGGAATTCACTCGGGGGGAACGACAGATGCAGTATCTCTTCTCTGCATGGCACGAAATTGACCGGCGCCTCAGAGCGGCTGGGAGGGTGCTGCTTCTCTGCGACTACGACGGGACTCTCGCTCCGATCACGGACAGGCCGGAGCTGGCGGAGTTGCCTGACAGGACGAGGCAGCTTCTCCAGGCCCTGTCCCGCCAGGGACGGTTCACAGTCGGCGTCATCAGCGGCAGGTCTCTTGCCGACCTGAGACACAGGGTAAGCATCCCCAGCATAGTCTATGCAGGCAACCACGGACTCGAAATAGAGGGGCCGGGCATCGGGCTCATCAATCCTCTGGCGGAAGAGATGAGGCCGGTCTTCAGCCTGATACACCAGGTGCTGAGCAAAGCTCTGGCGAGAATCAGAGGAGTGCAGGTTGAGGACAAAGGGCTCACTCTGAGCGTGCACTATCGCAACGTCGAGGAAGACAAAGCCGACGAGGTAAGGAACATCTTCGAAAGAGTCATGGCAACCGCCCGGTCTCTGGGGAGGGTCACGATCACCTCAGGGAAGAAGGTGATCGAGGTCAGGCCACCCGTGGACTGGGACAAAGGCAAAGCCATTGCGCTGCTCGCCGACCGTTTCGGCAAGCCGACTGCGAGGAAGGAAGCCCTGCCCATATTCCTGGGGGACGACGCAACCGATGAAGACGGTTTCAAAATGGTGGAACAACGTCACGGGATCTCCGTTCTTGTCGGAGAAGAAAGGCGCGATTCCGCAGCGCGCTACTTCCTGAACTCTCCGGCTGAGGTGGGGGAATTCCTGGGCCTCCTGGCCGGGCCTGCATCCAAGGCCGCCCGGTAGTCCGGCGCCCGCCCCATAGTGTCCCTGGCCTCCTGTCGTTGCGAGCCATGGCCCTGACCCTGAACCAAGCGAGGGGCAGGGCCAGGCGCGGCAACCGCCCGGTCTACGAAGCACTGGGCGATTGCTTCGTCGTCCGCCGAAGGCGGACTCCTCGCAATGACAGCAAGGCTCACGCCGCATTGAAATCGCCTTCGTATGTGCTAATATGTCTC
>CAZBET010000142.1:0-4632 GCA_964490995.1 uncultured Dehalococcoidia bacterium | reverse complement strand
CCCCATCGTCGCCTTGCGGCGCACCTTCAGGTGATACGAGTGGGCGAAGCGGTGCGCCTCGTCGCGGATACGCTGCAAGAGATAGAGCGCCTGCGAGTCGCGCGGCATGACGATGGGCTCCGCCACCCCCGGCCGGAAGACCTCCTCGTTCTCTTTCGCCAGCGACGCGACGGGGATCGAAGTGAGCCCGAGTTCCTCCATGACCTCAAGAGCGGAGGTGAGGTGCCCC
Organism: uncultured Dehalococcoidia bacterium; assembly: GCA_964490995.1. Taxonomy (GTDB): domain Bacteria; phylum Chloroflexota; class Dehalococcoidia; order SZUA-161; family SZUA-161; genus CAZBET01. Next base: position 4,403 of record CAZBET010000142.1, on the reverse strand, counting down.
CTCCCCCCGTCGATAAGCACCAGGTCCGGCACCGCCGTCCACGAGCTGCCGTCCTCCGCCTTCACCCGTTTGAACCTTCGCCGGAGCATCTCCTGCATCATGGCGTAGTCGTCGATGCCGGACACCGTCTTTATCTTGAAGCGGCGGTAGCCTGAGGGCTTGGGGCGCCCACCATCGAACACGACCATGCTGCCTACGGCGGAAGTGCCCCTGATGTCCGATATGTCGTAGCATTCCACCCGTTGAGGCAGCCTTGGCAAGGCGAGCCTCTCCTCAAGCTCCTTGAGCGCCGCGGCCGTCTTGCCGGTGTCCGCGAGCCATTTCGCCCTCATCTGCTCCAGCACCTGATTACAGTTCTCAGCCACCATTTCAACTAGCTTTCTCTTTTCACCTCTCTGAGGTACCTTGAGCGCGACCTTGCCGCCCCTCGTGCTCTCGAGCCACGAGGAGATGGCCGCGACGTCATCAGGCGCCGTCTGGAGCAGTATCTCCGGCGGCATGTAGGGCGCCGAGCCGTAGAACTGCTTGAGGAAGCTGGCCATGATCTGTCCCGGCTCCTCGTCCTGTGTTCCCTCAAGGACGAAGTGCTCCCTGCCAATGAGCTTGCCGCCACGGACCAAGAATATCTGCACACACGCCTCATTCCTCTCTCGAGCGAAGGCAATGACATCCTCATCCTTCCTCACGGTGGAGACGACCTTCTGCCCCTCCGTGACCCTCTCTACCGCCTCAATCTGGTCGCGCAGGTTGCCAGCCTTCTCGAACTCCAGCGCGGCTGCGGCCTGTTCCATACTTCGGCGCAGGCCACGAAGGACAGCGGAGTGCTTGCCTTCGAGGAAAAGAATGACCTGCTGAATGATCGCCCGGTATCCGTCCTTCGTTATCTCTCCGCTGCACGCCCCAACACAGCGATTTATGTAGTAGTCGAAGCAGGGGCGCGGTTTCTTCCCAGTGATTGCCCATCGCGGCGAACAGTAGCGAAAGAGGCCTTTCAGCAGGTCGAGCGTCGTGCGTACCGAGGCGGCGCTGGCAAACGGCCCAAAGTAGCGGGCGCCATCGTCCTCAAACCGCCGTGTCACGAAAACTCGCGGCCACTCTTCGTTCAGGCTGACCTTGATATAGGGATAGCTTTTGTCATCCTTCAGCCGGACGTTATAGCGGGGGCGGTGGCGCTTGATCAGGCTGCATTCCAGTATGATGGCTTCCTGTTCGGAGTCCGTGACAATGAATTCGAGGTCGTTTGCCTCGGCGACCAGGTCTCGGCTCTTCTCTGCAAGGCTGCGTGAAGCACCGAAGTACGACCGCACCCTGTTGCGCAGGCTCGCGGCCTTGCCTACGTACAGGACGCTTCTCTGACGGTCCTTGAACAGGTAGACCCCGGGCTTCGCCGGCAGCGCCTTGAGCTGTTGCTGGAATCGACCCTGCTCCACGGAGGTGCTTCACCTACCCCTGACGCCTGCCTTCCGCACTGCGAGTCACGGCGATGACGCCGTGCACTCCTTCCAGCTTGGAGAACAGGCGGCCGAGCTGGCCGATGTGGCTTATGTCCATGGTGAGGAACATGGGGAGGGTGTTGTCGTATTGCTCGCCGAACGAGACAGAGGCTATGTTTATCTTCTCTTCGGACACGAGCGCAGTGATGTCGCGCAGCAGCCCCACGCGGTCCCACGCTTCGACGCGAATAGTCACCGGGAAGGAGATGCCCGCCTTGCCCCACGCTACTGTGACCAGTCTCTCCTTCTCATCCTCATGGAGGATGTTGATGCAGTCTTTGCGGTGTACGGTGACCCCTTTGCTGCGGGTGACGAAGCCAATGATCTCGTCCCCCGGCACAGGCTGGCAACAGGGAGCAATATGAGTCAGCATGTCGCCGACACCGAGGACCTGAATTCCCGAAGGTGCTTTCCGTTTCGCCGCGGTGGGCACCGGGGCTACAGGGGCCGGCTCCTCGGGAGCAGTCAGCTTGAGAGCGATCTGCTGGGCATTGACATCTCCGCAGCCGACGGCTGCCAGGAAATCATCCAGGCTTTCATACTTGAATAGTCCGGCAATCCTCGCCCGGTCGGCAAAACCTACTCCGAGGCGCCGCAATTCCTTGTCCAGAATGCCACTGCCCCTCTCGATGTTCTCGGCCCTTTCCCGGCGGCGGAACCACTGCCTGATCTTCTCGCGGGCGTGATTCGTCTTCACATAGCCCAGACTGGGGTTGAGCCAGTCAAGGCTGGGGCCGCGGTCCGACTTGCTGGCCATGATCTCCACGGTATCGCCGTTCCGAAGCTGGTATTCCAGTGACACCAACCTGCCATTGACCTTGGCGCCCACACAGCGATGGCCCAGGTCGGTATGGATGCGGTAGGCGAAATCGAGCGGCGTTGCACCTCGGGGAAGCTCCCTTATCTCGCCTTTGGGGGTGTAGACATAGACCTGGTCCTGGAAGATGTCGGTCTTAATGGACTCGATGAAATCCGTGCCGCTGAGCTCACGCTGCCACTCCATGAGCTGCCTGAGCCAGGTCATCTTCTCCTCGAAGCCTATGTCCTTCTTCCCGCCTTCCTTGTACCTCCAGTGGGCCGCAACGCCGTATTCAGCGATACGGTGCATGCGATAGGTGCGGATCTGAACCTCCAGCGGCCTGGCGTTCAAGGCCATCACGGTCGTGTGCAGCGCTTGATACATGTTCTCTTTCGGATTAGCAATGAAGTCATCGAATTGCTCAGGGAGTGGACGCCACAGGTTGTGAACCACCCCGAGAGCGCTGTAGCAATCGTGAATGGTCTCCACCAGCACGCGCAGCGCAAAGAGGTCGTGGATATCGCTGAACTCCTTGCCCTGAGCGGCGTACTTCTCCACCTTGGTGTAGATACTGTAGATGCTCTTGGGCCTGCCGCTTACCTCCGCCTTGATGCCGGCCTTCTCAAGCTCCTCCCTTAGTATCTGGCTCACCTGGGCAACGTACCGCTCACGCGTCGCCCTGCGCGCTGCGATCAACCGGGCCACGTGCCGGTACTTCTCCGGCTTCAGGTACCGGAATGCCAGGTCCTCCAGTTCCCACCTGACCGGCCATATGCCGAGGCGGTGAGCCAGAGGAGCATAGATGTCCATCGTCTCCCGAGCGATTCTCTGCTGCTTCTCCGGCGTCAATGCCCTCAGAGTTCGCATATTGTGCAACCTATCAGCCAGCTTCACCAGCACCACCCGGATGTCCTCCGCCGTGGCCACGAACATCTTGCGCAGGCTCTCGATGTGGGCTTCGCTCTCACCGATCTTGGCCAGCCCCATGACCTGGACTTGTGACGAAATCTTGTCCAACCGCGTCATCCCATCCACCAGTCTTCTCACGTCGGTCCCGAATCGGTTCTCGATCTCGTCCAGCGAAACTCCGCAGTCCTCAGGGACGTCATGCAGCAGCGCAGCAGCCAGCGACGTCTCGTCGAGTTGAAGCTCAGCAACGATTATGGCCGTCTCCAGCGGATGAGTGATGTAGGGGTCGCCCGACTCCCGCAACTGGTTGCCGTGGGCCTCCAGGGCAAACCTGTACGCCTCTTCGACCAGAGCCAGCTTGCCGTCCGGGAGATACTCCTTGACCTTCTCTATGAGGGGCTTGAGCTTCGCATCCATGGGGCCGCCTCTGCCGCACCTTCCCAGACCAGAGTATATTCCAGCCCTGTTCCCGATGCAATCCGTCTCCTTTACAAAGCATCTGCCATGCTGTATGCTGCTAAACAATGCGCGACTGACGCACGATCAATGGAGGCCTTTCGTTGTACAAGGCGCCTCGCGGGACTTCAGACATCCTCCCAGACGAGCAGATGTACTGGAGCTATGTCCGGCAACAGGCGGAGAACGTAGCCCGACTCTATGGCTATCGGCGCATTGACACCCCCACCTTCGAGGATGCCAGCCTCTTCCAGCGGAGCATCGGCGATGCCACAGACATAGTCGAAAAGGAGATGTATACCTTCGAGGACCGCAGCGGCGACACGCTCACCTTGCGACCCGAGGGTACCGCCTCAGTGTGCCGCGCCTACGTGGAGCACGGGATGCACACACTTTCCCAGCCCGTGCGCCTCTACTACTTCGCCGACATCTTCAGATACGAGCGGCCCCAGGCAGGCAGATACCGGCAGCACCACCAGTTCGGAGCCGAAGCCTTGGGGGACGCCGACCCCGCCCTCGATGCCGAAGTAATCGAGATGGCGTGGAGACTTTATGTAAACCTGGGCCTGCGCCGGCTCAGCCTCAACTTGAACAGCATTGGCTGCAGCGCTTGCCGGCCCAAATACCTGGAGGCCCTTCGAGCCTACTTCGCCCAACACGGGGACTCGGTGTGCCCCGATTGCAGGCGCCGCCTCACAAGGAACCCGTTACGCTTGCTCGATTGCAAGCAGCCTACGTGTGTCCCG
>CAZBET010000141.1:2809-4641 GCA_964490995.1 uncultured Dehalococcoidia bacterium | reverse complement strand
GTTGGGGTTCAGGGGCGGCTCCATGGCCGCTCATGACTCGATGAAGAGGGGGTGACTGCGGTGAGCAAGCAGACCGTCAGGATACGCCAGATGGAGGAAGAGGACCTTGAGGGCGTCCTGGAGATCGAGAGGGAGAGCAGAGGCGGCCACAGGGCCGCCACTTATGCGCCTGTTCCGGACAGTTGCATCGGCGGTGAGGTCGACAGCAGCATCGTGGCTGAAGAAGACGGCCGCATAGTCGGCTTCGTGCTCGGGCGCATCGTGCGTTCGCCGGTCGAATTGAGGAACATTGCGTGGATCGAGCTGATCGGTGTCCTCCCGCCCTATCACCGCCGTGGCATCGGCAGGAAAATGGCGGAAGCCTGGATGGAGCGTTGCCGCAAGAAGGGAATAAAGAAGGTTCACATCATGGTCAACTGGCGGGACTGGTGGATGCTGGCCTTCTTCGAATCGCTCGGCTTCTTCAGGGGAGAGCTGGTGGACCTGCAAGCAGAGCTGTAGGCCTGCTTTTTCCTTCGGGGCGGCTGGGCACTTCAGCCCTTGATCTCTTCGATCCGGTACAGTATCTTGCCGATGGGGGCAGTAACCTCAACCACGGCGCCGGTCTCGCGCTCCATCACGGCCCTGCCGATGGGCGAGGCAAAGGAAAGCTTGCCCTGCGCTGGGTTGGCCTCGCTTGGGCTGACCAAAGTGTAGGACGATTGTTCGCCGGTGCTGAGGTCGCACAATGCCACCGTGCAGCCAATGCCCACCGTCAGCACCGTCTTGGCTCCAGCCTGAACGACGGTGGACCCCTTGAGCGTGGCCTCCAGCTCCCTGATTCGCGCCTCTATCTTCCCCTGTTGTTCCTTGGCTGCTTCCAGGGGTGCATTCTCCCGAAAGTCCTTATCCGCCATGGCGTGCCGGATCTGCTCAACGATATGGGGGCGCTGCCTCTTCAGTTCTTCCAGCTCGGACTCCAGAGTAGCATAGCCCTCCGTACTGAGGGCGGCTGCGACTGGCTCTCGCGCACCGGCCTTGCCCAGGCGGCGCGGTCTGGCCTTGCTGACCCGAAGATGTGGGGCGAGGCTGACGGTGACGAGCTTCTTCTTGCGCGCATAAGAAAGGAAGCTTCGCACCGGCTCCAGCTTCTTCACCGGGTCAGTCACGTGGGCGCTGCTCACGTTATCGCTGTAGTCACCTATCTCCCTGGCGTTCAGCTCGCTTACCGGCCGTTCCCCTCCCCACCAGCGGACGAACTTGTTCAACTCCTGCTGGCTTTCGTGCCTTTGCTCGGGAGACAACGTAGCCAAATACGTCTTCACCGCTTCGGCCAGAGCAACGTCCTGCTGTTCAGCCATCAAATCCATTCAACCCCTTCTTCGTCTTGCTGAATGGCCATTTTAGATGCTTGGCTCCGGCATTGTCAATCTGAACAGGTATGGCAATGAGGCCCGGGCAACCGCGAGCCTTACTCCGTCCATCCCACAGCGTCGCGGAGGTACCTCAAGTTGGCATCCGTTAGAACCAGGTTGTAGAGGTCGCTCCACGCCTGCTCTGATTCGGCCAAAGCCTCGTTGGCCAGGTCTGTCTCATTATTAGCGCCCGTTATGTTGCCGCTCTGAACGTACTGCACTGAGTTCAGGAAATGCCCCGAAGTTCCTCATCTGGACTCCTTGTTCCGTGAACCTGCCGGCCTTGAGCCATGTCACCGGCCCCCAGACGGGAAGAAACGCAATTCGCCAGCGGGTCGCCTGGCATTTCCGGTGCCGAGGGCGGGATTCGAACCCGCATGGGCCGAAGCCCAACGGATTTTAAGTCCGTCGCGTCTTCCCTTCCGCCACCTCGGCGCG
>CAZBET010000141.1:0-2709 GCA_964490995.1 uncultured Dehalococcoidia bacterium | reverse complement strand
GCCTCATTCGGCCTTCCCCATTCGCCGTTCTATAAGCTTCTGCAGTTCCACGATGAGAAGTCCAGCAAAGCTGGTCCCTATTATCGCACCCCACCACACAGGAGGAAACGGCACAGTCCTGAGAGGGCTCATGCCGAACAGCGGCTCGGAGTATATTATCAGTAGCTGGAGCCCTATGGTTGCGGCAACCCCGAGCAGTACGAACCGGTTCCCGAACGGGCTGAAGGAGAATACCGATTTGTAGACCGCCCTCGCGGTGAACAGGTAGAAGAGTTGAACGAAGACCAGGGTCGTGAAGGCCACGGTCTGGGCCTGGGTCAGTTGGAGCTCCGAGTCACCCACGACATTCGCGTACACCAGGAACAGAGCCCCCGCGCTGGCCGCTGAGATCAGAGATACCAGACCAACCCTGCGGAGGAAGAGAGGATTGTAGAGCTTCTCATTCGGGTCCCGCGGCGGCCGGTCGAGAATGCCTTTTTCCTTTGGCTCCCATATCAACGGAATCCCCAGGGCTATGGCGACAACAAGGTTGACCCAGAGGATCTGCACCGGTTCCATCGGCAATCGCTCAGCGAATACGCTTATGAAGGGAGACAGCAGGATGGCGGCGATTATCACGAGGCCCTGCCCGCCGTTCGTCGGAAGCAGGTAGAGAATGACCTTCCAGATATTGTTGAAGACGTGTCTCCCTTCTTCGACAGCCGCGACAATGGAGGCGAAGTTGTCATCGGTCAGCACCATGTCCGCCGCTTCCTTGCTGACCTCGGTGCCTGTTATGCCCATGGCGATGCCTATGTCGGCTGCCCTGAGGGCAGGAGCGTCGTTCACTCCGTCGCCGGTCATGGCTACTATTTGGCCCCTTTTCTGCAACTGCTTCGTGATCCTGTACTTGTGTTCCGGCGCGGTCCGGGCGTACACCGAAACCTCATCCACCACCTGGTATAGACCATCGTCGTCCATCGCCGACAGTTGCTCACCTATCAGCACGTTATCAGAGCCGCCGCCGATGCCCAACTGTCCCGCAACCGCCCTCGCCGTGCCCGCATGGTCACCGGTTATCATCACGGCTTTGATGCCTGCTTTCTTGCACTTCTTGATCGCGTCTATGGCTTCCTGCCTCGGTGGATCGATCATGCCCTGGAGGCCGAGAAAGACGAGACCCGTCATGTCCGAGACGTCGAGAGAGACTTTGTCGTTGCCGACCTGCTTATATGCCATGGCCAGCACGCGCAGCGAATCGGTGGCCATCTCCTGCGCGTGTTTCAAGACCTGGTCGGTGTCGAGCTGCACCGACCTCCCTGCGGCGAATTGGCCCGAGCATAAGCCCAGCACCCTTTCGGGTGAGCCTTTCACGTAGATCACGTTGTTGTCCTCGCTCTTATGCAGAGTAGCCATGTACTGGTATTCCGGCTCGAACGGTATTTCATCCAGCTTTGGCAGCGGCGCTGCTATCCCCGCCTTGGCCGCTGACACCACCAGAGCGCCTTCGGTGGGGTCGCCCTTTATGCTGTATCCCTTCTCTCCTCTCACCAGTTCCGCGTTGTTGCACAGGAATCCCGCTGTGAGAGTCCTCACCAGGGTCTCGTCCTCCGTTGGAGTGTGCAGTTCGTCATTGTGGAAGAAATCCCCCCTTGGCTCATAGCCGACTCCCGTGAGGTGATATGATCGCCCGGCACAGTAGACTCTTACCACCGTCATCTCGTTTCTGGTGAGCGTGCCCGTCTTGTCAGAGCAGATTACGGTGGTAGCGCCGAGCGTTTCCACCGCCGGCAACCTCCTTATCAGCGCATTTCTGCGCGCCATCGCCATGCTCCCGACGGCGAAAGCTGTTATTATCGCCGCCGGAAGTCCTTCCGGTATCAAGGCAACAATCACGCCCGCCGTGGCCAGCAGCATGTATCCCAGGTCATAGCCCAGAAACACCCCGAGCACCAGGCTTATGACACCGAATCCTACGCAGGCGACTATTATGAACTTGGTGAACTCGCCGATCTTCTTCACTATCGGGGGGACCACCCTCTTCGTCTCGGTCATCATCCCCGCGATTCTTCCCATCTCGGTCCGCGCGCCTGTTGCGACGACAACGCCCTCCGTTCTTCCCCTTGTCACAAAGGTGCCGCTGAACGCCATGCACCGTTGTTCACCAGGGGTCAGGTTGGGCCCCTGAATCGGGTCAGCATGCTTCGCGACCGGCTTGGACTCCCCGGTAAGGGTCGCTTCATCCACATATAGCTGCCTGACCGAGAACAAGCGGAGGTCCGCAGGCACCCGGTCTCCAGACTCAACCAGGACAACATCTCCGGGGACCAGCTCGCGTGCCAGCACAGTCCGTTTCTCGCCATCACGCAGCGCAACGCAGTCGGGGACAAGCATGGCTTTGAGAGCTTCCAGTGAAGCTTCGGCTTTGCCCTCTTGAATGAAACCTATTATCACCGTGGCCAGTACCACCCCGATGATGACGTACATGTCGATGAAGTGCCCCAGCACCGCCGTGAGAACGGCAGCCGCCATGAGCACGTAGAGCAGGCCGTTGTTGAACTGCGCCAGAAAGCGCACAATGGCCCCGCGCTTCTTGACTTCCAGCTCGTTGTAACCGTACTCGCTAATCCGGGCTTGCGCCTCCTTTGAAGACAGCCCCGAACCGCGCGTTTCCAGAGCCTCGAAGACCTCCTGGGTCGTAAGCTGGTGCCATCGCTTTCCGTTCACCAC
>CAZBET010000140.1:0-4722 GCA_964490995.1 uncultured Dehalococcoidia bacterium | reverse complement strand
CGTACCATTGACACGCCAGCTCCCAGGGAAGACGATTATGTATAAGAGTTAGTCTAGGAAACGTGTAGCCAGTCGCATATCCTGTTTCGAGAAAGGCAAACCGCAGGAAACTGCGGGACGCAAAGCCACGGGTCTACGGTTGGCTTGTGTCAACCATGATGGCCGGGTTGCCGAAGGCGGGCAGTGGGGCCTTTCTCTCAGGGGGAAGGCCCTGATGCTTCTATGTGGGGGGAGGGGTGACGCGCAGCTTCGTCGAAGCAGCGTACACTGGCAAGGAGTGAGGTAAGAGACAGATGAACCTACGGCTTCAGTCAGACAGAACCAGAAGGGCGACTGCCGTGCTCGCGCTGCCTTTGCTTCTCGGCGTGCTCACGGCTGTCGCTGTCACCGGCGCGGGCTGCAACACCTCCGCGCTCGAGCCCTACCCCCAGTCCCATCTCGCACTGCTTGGGGTCTACAGCGATGAGGAATGCACCAAGCCTGTCTCGATGTTCGACTTCGGCACGATCGGCTCGGGGTACAACAAGGGCATTGTGATACCCCTCTCCATCAAGAACCTGACGGACCAGAGACTGCACGTCACCGCGACTCAGTCGTTCTCATGTCCGGGTACGGTCTCGCTGGACGCGGCCCCACCGAAGTTCTACAGCGACCGAGAGATCGACCCCGACCAGGCTGGGAAATTCTTCCTGCGCATGAATTGGACCGGGACCATCCCGGCGCAGGGGTATGACTTCACAGTGACTTTGACGGCTGAGTGGGAAGAGGGCGGCGGCTTCGTCATAGTCTTCCCTTCGAAGCTCAAGGTCCTGGAATGGGCGCCGTCGAACGCGGTTGAGCCCACCTAGAGCCCCTGCTCTTTGTACTGCTTCGCCAGCGGTGGGTAGAAGCCGTCGTGGCCTTCTATCCACATCTTCTGTTTCTCTGTGACCTGGCCCCTGACCTTTGCCGGTACGCCGACGACGAACGAGCCGGGGGGAATCTTCATCCCCTCCGTCACGACCGAGCCAGCCGCCACAATGCAGGAATCGCCGATCTCCGAGTTGTGCAGCGTGGTTGCATTCATGCCGATGAGGACACGGCACCCCACCCTCCTGCTGTGCACCACAGCCCCGTGCCCGACTATCACATTGTCACCGATCTCCATATCATTGCCCGCATGCAACATGCAGTTGTCCTCGATGTCGACATGGTTACCGATCCTTATGGCGGCGAAGTCGGCCCTGATCACCGCCCCAGGCCAGACGTTCGAGTGCTCGCCGATCTGCACGTCGCCGACGACATAGGCCGCCTCGCTGATGAAAGCTGATTCGGCTATCCTGGGCGTCTTTCCGTTGAAGCTCCTGATCACGTGAGACCTCCCGTTCCCAACGCCCTCATTATAGCTTCCCGCCTCTTCGCGGGCAAAGCCGCATTGCCCCTCCTTGACACAACACCCCTCTGCATGCTATAAGCCGAGTGCGACAACACAGGAGGAGGTACTACCCAATGCCAGAAGCTGGTGACTCCGCCATCTACCAGCGCCCTCTTGAACTGCTTCAGAACCTGATCCGCTTCGACACCACCAATCCGCCGGGCAACGAGGCTGAGTGCGTTGCTTATGTCAACAAGCTGCTGACCAGCGCTGGCTTTGAAACGACTATCCTGGCCAAAGTTCCCAGCCGCCCCAACCTCGTCGCCCGTCTGAAGGGGCGCGGGGCCGCACCACCCCTCCTGCTCTACGGGCATGTGGACGTGGTCACAACAGCCGACCAGAAGTGGACGTATCCGCCCTTCGAGGCACGAGTGGCTGACGGCTGGATCTGGGGCCGGGGCGCGCAGGACATGAAGGGCGGCGTCGCCATGATGCTGGCTGCTTTCCTCAGGGCCAGAGCCGAGGACCTGACCCCGGCGGGCGACGTTGTGCTCGCCATCCTGTCTGATGAGGAAGGTGGGGGCGACTGCGGGGCCAGGTACCTTGTGGAGAGCCACGCGCAGTATTTCCAGGGTATACGCTACGCCATCGGGGAGTTCGGCGGGTTCAGCCTGCACATGGCCAGGAGAGTCTTCTATCCTATCCAGGTTGCCGAGAAGCAGCGCTGCTGGATGGCGGCGTGCGTGCGCGGCCCGGGTGGTCACGGCTCGCTGCCGCTCCCCGGTAGCGCCATGGCAAAGCTGGGCCGCATCCTCGTACAACTCGACACACACCCTCTGCCGGTGCATGTCACGCCGGCTGCCCGCCTCACGATCGGGACTTTCGCTTCGGCCCTGCCGTTTCCCGCAGGCTTGGTCGTGCGCCTTCTCCTGAACCCCGTCCTTGCCGGAACCATACTCGGTCTTCTCGGTGAGAGGGGGAGAATGCTCGGGGCCCTGCTCCGCAATACGGTCAACACAACCATCGTCCACGGCAGCGAGAAGATCAACGTCATCCCGAGTGAGGTGCCTTTTCAACTCGACGGACGCCTGCTGCCCGGTTTCGAGCCACAGGACATGATAGCTGAGCTGCGTCAGGTCATCGGCAACGAAGTCGAGCTTCAAGTGTTCCAGCATGACCCGGGCCCTGCTGCGCCCGACATGGGGCTCTTCGACACGCTGGGAGGCATCCTGCGCGAGGCGGACCCGCGCGGCGTGCCCGTGCCGATGCTGCTGCCCGCAGTGACCGACGCCTGCTTCTTCTCGCGGCTGGGCATCCAGACCTACGGATTCACCCCGATGAAGCTGCCTCCAGACTCCAGCTTCATGCAGGCAGCGCACGCTGCCGACGAGCGCATCCCGGTGGACGCTGTAGACTTCGGGGCCAACGCCATCTACAAGCTGCTCCAGCGCTATCAGGCCCCATAGGGGCGCACAGCCGTGCGCCCCTATGCGACAACATACGTCGCCCTACCATCATTGGCGAACATGCCTATTCGTCGTACGTAGGGGCGACCCGGCGGGTCGCCCCCCGCGCTCTTGCCTCTCCCTCGACGGGAGGCGAGGGCAAGAGTGAATTCACCTGACGTTGTCCCCACACTCGTTTCATGCTAAACTCTACGCGTACTCGAACGGAGGTTCAGCTTGAAGAAGAAAGGCCGCGTCTTCTCCGGCGCCAGGCCGACGGGGAGACAGCACCTCGGCAACTACCTCGGCGCCATCCAGAACTACGTCAAGCTTCAGGAGAACTACGACTGCATCTACTGCATTGTTGACATCCACGCCCTGACCACCCTGGAAGACACCCACCTGCTAAAACAGAATACCCGCGACATGATGCTCGACTGGCTGGCCGCGGGTCTCGACCCTGAGAAGAGCATCCTCTTTGTCCAGTCTCACGTCCCGCAGGTCATGGAACTGCATACGCTGCTCAGCATGGTCACGCCGCTCGGCTGGCTGCTGCGCGTGGCGACCTTCAAGGAGAAGGTCAAGGCACAGCCCCAGAACGTCAACTACGGATTGGTCGGCTATCCCGTGCTGATGACTGCGGACATCATTCTGTACAAAGCAGACACCGTGCCGGTGGGAGAGGACCAGTTGCCACACCTCGAGCTGGCGCGCGAGATTGTGCGCCGCTTTCACTTCCTTTTCGGCCCCACATTCCCTGAGCCGCAGGCCAAGCTCACCACCTTCCCCATGGTGCTGGGCCTCGATGGGGAAAGGAAGATGAGCAAGAGCTACGGCAACGACATCGAGCTTGCCGCATCCGCCGAGGAGACGCGCCAGAAGATAATGACCGCGTTCACCGACCCGGCGCGCAAGTTCCGCAACGACGTGGGCCATCCCGAAGTCTGCAACATCTACACCCTTCACGGCTACTTCAACCCCGAGCGCCAGGAGGGGATCGCCCCCCAGTGCCGGGCGGCGGAGATCGGCTGCGTCGCCTGCAAGCAACTTCTGGCCGAGGGCGTGAACAAGGCGCTTGCGCCCTTCCGCGAGAGGCGGGCCGAGATCGCCCAGAGGCCGGGATATGTCGAGGAGGTCTTCGCGGACGGCGCGCGGCGCGCCCACGCCATAGCGGTGGAGACCATCAAAGAGGTCAGGGAAAAGATGGGCCTGCCGTGACCACCTTGCCTCTTTCAAAGAGCGGGCGGGATGCCGTCGACGTGGCCGCGGCGGCAGCCAGGGCCGCTGGAGAAATCCTCAAGGCCCATTTCCGCGAAGAGACGCGGGTCAGGTACAAGGGGAAAGGCAACATCGTCACCGACGTAGACCTCTGGGCGGAAAGCAGCCTGATATCGCTCCTCCAGGCCGAGTACCCCCGCCACGGCATCCTTTCTGAGGAATCGAAGCCCATCACCGGAGACTCGGGCTACACCTGGGTACTCGACCCCCTCGATGGCACCAACAACTACTCCTTCGGCGTGCCCTTCTTCTGCACCGTCCTCGCCCTGGCCAGGGGCGACGACGCATTGCTGGGCATAGTCTACGACCCGCTGCGCGACGAACTCTTCTGCGCCAGGAAGGGCGGGGGCGCGTCCCTCAACAACCGCGCTATCTCAGTCTCAGGCAAGAAGACGGTTCAGGAGTCGCTCGTCGGCTTCGACCTGGGCTATGTGGCCGAGAACGGCAAGACGATGTTGAGCTTCGTCACGGGCCTGTGGCCGAACGTCTACGCTCTGCGCGTCATGGGGTCGGCCGCGCTGGGCATGGCCTACGCCGCCTGCGGGCGGCTCGACCTCTACTTCCACATGCTCCTGTACCCCTGGGAGCTGGCCTGCGGCCAACTGCTTGTTACCGAGGCCGGTGGGGTGGCCACCGACTGGAAGG
>CAZBET010000139.1:2937-4723 GCA_964490995.1 uncultured Dehalococcoidia bacterium | reverse complement strand
GATACGGTCAGGTTCATCTGCATCACCTGCATCGGGCTGGGCGGCTGAGGACCGATGGGCAGGCTCAGGCGCTCGACACAGTTCATCGCCTTCGTCCTGGTCAACATCGGCTTCTCCCAGATTCTCAAAACGGGCGTGGTCTGCCCCTTTTTCTACTGCTACGCCTGCCCCGTGGCGGCGTTCGCCTGCCCTATAGGGGTCTTCCAAAGCTTCGCCACAGTCGGCCTCTTCCCGTTCTATGCGATCGGAACCCTGGGTGTCTTGGCACTGGCCTTGGGCCGGTTCTGGTGCGGCTGGGGGTGCCCGTTCGGCACGGTTCAGGACCTCGTGATGTGGGCCAGGAGACGGGGGGACTTCGTCAACGTGCCCCGCTTCGGCTGGGCCAGGCTCATTGTCCTGGCCGGGGCCATACTCGCGGCTTGGCTCGCCCTCGACACCCTGTTCTGCAAGGTCTGCCCGGCGGGGAGCCTGTTTGGCGCGATACCGCAGAGGTTCGCCTCGCCCGAGCTTTCCTATGGCGTGTTCTTCTGGGTTCACATAGGGACGCTGGTGGCCGCGCTGATTGCCTTCTTCCTCATCGGCAGGGTCTGGTGCCGACTCATCTGTCCGCTCGGCGGGATACTGGGCCTGTTCAACAGGTTGAGCGTGTTGAAGCTGAAGATAGACATGAACAAGTGCACCGAGTGCAAGGACTGCCTCGATGTCTGCCCGACAGGAATCGACAAGCTGCAAGACGTGGGGGATTCGAGCGACTGCATCCGGTGCGGCAAGTGCATAGACGCCTGCCCCGAAGGCGCAATAAGGATTTCGCCTTCGATCCGGCGATAGGAACGCTGGCGAGGCCCTCGAGGGGGGCGGCTGGCCGCGCGTCCCCGGTCTGTTTTCGGCGACTGGTTGCCCGTGCGTCCGGTGTATGGGACAGTTGGGGTGAGAGCTTCATGGCATCCCGCTCAGTGGCTGTCAAGATGCCGAAAACGCGCGACATTGACATGATGTCGTATAATTGTCCAGGGCAACGACTGATACGCGAAGGGGTGCTCGAAAGGCCAGGCCTGGGTCCTGTCTGCATTCGGGGGAGTGGCGTGCGGCTCAACATTCCCCCGCGTGCGTCCGTCTAGCTCAAAGGTGGCAGTCTTGATTGCTGTCAATGACGTGGCAAAATGGGGGAGGTCGGCATATGAGAGCACGAAGTATTGCTCGTAGGTTCGTGAGGAGCGGCAAGGTGCCTGTTCTGGCTGTCTGCCTGGCCGTGTCCGCTTTGCTTGCCGCGTTGCCGGTCTCAGCAGGGGCAGACACTGCCTGCTCCTACCCGGGGCCGGATGCCTCTCAGGATTCCCTGCAATTGACGGATTTCAACGTGATGGGGCAAACGCCTTTGAGCGTCGGGGGCACGATTACTGTATCCTTCAAACTGACGAACGTCGCCGGGAAGGAGCTTACTCTGGCAACCAAGGGTGTCTTCGCGGCCGCGCTTGATCCGAACGGTGCCGACGCCTCCTTCGGATTCACTCGCGCCCAGAGCACATTCGGAGCTCGCGAAATCATCTCGATAGAGGTCTCGAGGGTTCTGGATAAGCCGGGGACCTGGGTGGTCTGGCCCTCATACAGCCTCTCCCAGGCTGGAGTGCGGGGAGAGAAACTGGGACCTGACAGGTGGCACGCCTGCTCACTGACCGTTGAACCCATACCGACAGTGAAAGACTCCGACCAAGATGGAATCCCTGACGATAGTGACAACTGCCCGCAGAAGCAGAATGAGAACCAGATGGACACTGACAAGGATGGC
>CAZBET010000139.1:0-2837 GCA_964490995.1 uncultured Dehalococcoidia bacterium | reverse complement strand
TGACAACTGCCCGCAGAAGCAGAATGAGAACCAGATGGACACTGACAAGGATGGCAAAGGGGATGCGTGCGACAACTGTCCCGCTGTCTTCAATCCCGACCAGGCGGATACGAACCATAACGGCGTAGGAGACGCCTGCGAGGCACAAGCGGTCGTCACTCCGCCGCCAAAGACGCTGAACGTGACGCTCCCAAGTGGACTGGCGAAGACGATCACCCTGCCGACGAAGGATGTGGTCAAAGAAGGCCCGTATGAGATTGCAGAACCCTTCCACGACGACGACAAGGATGGCGTCCTGAACTTCATAGACGAATGTCCGCACACACCTGCCGGGGCGCTGGTGTTCGAAAACGGTTGTCGGTGTAGGGACAGCGACGGTGGAGTAGACCCGCAAGTCAAGGGGACCGCCACGTACAAGACCCCGTTCTTCGGGTCTTGTGAAGACGCGTGTTCTTCTTCTTTGAACCTTGAGGAATGCTCCTGCAATCCCGACTTCGAGACAGGCAAGAGCATGCAGCCGGTTTTGACCGAAACCGACTTTTGCCACGGCGGTTGCCAGGATGGAAAGTGCCAGAAGGGTGGGCCCTGTTCCTCGGCGCAAGGGACCTGTGCGGACGGGGTTCAGACTCCGGGTGAACAGGGCGTGGACTGCGGCGGAATGTGCCCTCCCTGCAACTACGTGTGCACCACCGGAACAAAGTATGCGCCCTATGACACGCCGTGTCGCACCAACTATCCCACCGATACGCATACGGTGGACTATAGGTGGACCGATTCAGAAGAGTTTGAACATGTCTGTCAGTGGTACGAAGTGTGCCACCCGGACCTTGACTACATAATCGAAGAGGCGACGAAGTGCTGCAGTGGGTCAACCGTGTCGGAGGTCATTTCCACCCCCAGCCCCAGTCTCTGCGCTCGGTCGATCAAGGAAGGAGGGGGGAACTGCAAGAAGTGCGTCGGCCTGTACATCATCAGAGGCCTGGGCACATACGCCAGGTGGATGAAGGGCTACGCGTACGCGTGGCTCTATGCGGAGCCGGAAGGCCCGCCGCGTACCGCCCAATACGTGATAAACCACTACAAGACTGGAGTCTGCGCAGACTATGCCACCGCCGTTACGACCCTGTTGAGAAAAGCGGGTTACGCGCAGGAGGAAGTCGCCAGTTTCTGCGACGGCGCACACTGCTACAATCTGGTCAAGTTTCCCGGGGACGCGAAGTGGACTGTTGTCGACACAACTGGAAACAACCACGACGTCGTTCTCGGCTACACGCCTCAGACGGGATATGACTACTTCCACGCGCTTGATGAAGAGCTATGGTATTTTCACGTCTATGAGCCCGGGGTGGCGGACTACTACACCGGCACCATAAAGGACGTCAACTTATACTGGGACTACATAGACATGGGACTGCCGTACCAGTACCCGGCCAGGGAGGCTCCGACTTACCCCTTTATTTGGGAGTATGTCCGCAATTACCTGCCCGAATGCGGTCCGGGAGTAGCCTGCGGAAGAGACAACTGGAGAATACCCGATTTCGGCCCGGGCTTCTGCCAGATCGTTGGGTGGAATAACCAAGACTACTGGAAGCACTGCGGAGGCGGCGGTTGAAAACGCCCCTTGCTTTTGGTAGCTTCAGGTGCAGGCAAGGTTCAAAGGAAAGGGCGCACAGCGAGTGCCCGACCCAACGAGGTTCCTGCCAAGGTGCGCTGAAGCTCGTGACACCTGTTGACGTGGACCTGCAGGGTCCCTGCGTTTATCTCGGCGAGGACTGATGACGATGAAGATCAACAAGCTCGTGCTGTGGGTTTCTCTGGTAGCTCTGGCCTTGTTGCTGGCGCCGAACGTCCTGGCGGACGTGAACCTGGAGACAATAGGCGATGTAGCCATCTACAGAATCGCGCCCGCGCAGGCTCCCCTAGGGCAGAAGATCTGGGTAACCTTCATCCTGGAGAATGGCGCAAACGCCAAGAAAGACATCGGCATAGTCGAAAGGGTCGGTGATGCCGATTTCGACAAGACCGAAGCAACATCAATCGAGACGCCATACGGCGAGGTGTTCTGGTACTACGAGTGGAAGATAGAGTTGCCCGCAAAGGGCAACACGACCATCAGCTACTGGCTGATTCCCAAGACTGTTGGCACCTACGTCATCTCACCCGCCCGGGTTGACGTTGACGGTGACGTCTCCTATTTGGAGGCCCGGTCAATTGAGATAAAGTGTGTCGCCGACGGGAAGTGCGACAGTGAAGCGGGCGAGAACTACCTGACCTGCCCTGAGGACTGCACAACCGGCCGGGCGGACGGCATATGCGACTACGCCGCAGACGGCAGATGCGACCCGGACTGTGAACCGGCCGCTGACCCTGACTGCGAAGCCGCAGCAGGCAACGTCACGGCTACCCCAGCGCCTACGCCAACCGCCGCCGTCACCGTGGCCCCAACGCCTACGCCGTTACCGGCCCAGGGTGGAGCCAACGCCGGGGTGATAGCTGGCGCCGTCGTCGGGGTGGTACTCATAGGCTTTTTAGGTTACTTGCTGCTGAGGAGGAGAGGTAGGGCGCAAACCTAGGCTGCTTCTTGGGCTCGCATACATGAGGGTTCCGGGACAGATGCCTGGAACCCTCATGTTCTTCCCCTCTCGCTGGTGCACAAACGCCAAGAAACTGCGGGCTGCAGATCCGAAAGGATGACCTGATGGCCGGCAACGTAAATGAGTCCCTGCGTGGGCAGACCAGCGTGTCTGCCCACGCAGGGAACCGGGGGCGAACCGATGTGTTCGACCCTACTAATTCGACTACCCTTCTAACCCCGCTCTAGAAACTCGCGCGCAGAG
>CAZBET010000138.1:0-4775 GCA_964490995.1 uncultured Dehalococcoidia bacterium | reverse complement strand
CCCCGTACTTGCTTACGCGATGGGGGCCGCGGATACTGATATGGGCCAGCACCGCCTCTTCTCCGTCGAGAGTAACGATCCTGAACCCTTCCCGCGCACCCTCACGCCGGATCTCGTCCGTGTAGAAGCCACCAGCGCTGCTTCCCGCTCTTCGCAGGACCTCTTTGATGACGGTGGTCTTGCCGCTGCCCGGTTCCCCACTCAGTAAGAAGGCGTTCTTCATACGGTCGCAACTTTACATAACAAATGCGCCCACGACCCGGGCCGCGCCGGTTGTCACAGCTACAGCCGCTTCCACATCAGGGGGACGTGGGATGAGAGCCGAAACCCCAGGCTGCGCATCATCTGCGGCTGCTCAACGTAATCGATGGGCGCCTAAGGTAGAGAGGCTGTAGGGTAGGGGAGTGGTCGGCATCGCTGTCCTTCAGCCTGAGCCAGCCAAGCTGCGCCAGATATCCTGGTCGCCGTGCAACGCCCGCGGCCAGTAGAGTTCGCCGCCCAAGCCTCTGCTTGATCCGGAATGCCACCTCGTCGGTGATAGCGCCGCAGAAGATGGTGGGGCCTGCGATCTCAGAAAGCAGCACATCCACGGTGGTGATATGTTCCTGGCGCACACGGCGCCATTTCCCGTGTTGAGACTGGAACAGCGCAGTGGCGATCTCCCCGCGTCCCGCATTCATAATCGGACAGATGGGCAGGCCGGCGGCGGCATAAGGAACAGCCTCGACCTCCAGGGTGCCAACTCCCACCAGTGGGATGCCCAGTGCCAGCGACAATCCCTTGGCCACGCTCATGCCCACCCGTAGACCGTTGAAGCTGCCGGGCCCTTTAGCCACTATGAGGCCACGTATGTCGTTGAGGCTCGCTCGGGCTTGGTGAAGTAGGCAGACCACGTTCGGCACGAGTTCCCGTGTATGGTTCTGTCCTGCGTGCCACGTGAACTCGGCATCCAGCTTGCCTTCAGTGGAAAGCGCGATACCGGCGGTCTCGGTCGAGGTATCGATGGCCAACTCCATTACTCACTTCCCCGACGGCATGCGCGCACCTCGCAGGTGCGCGAGCATCTCCTGATAGCGAGCCCCCGATGGCGTTACGGTAAGGCTCCGTCTGGTCGGACCGGCATATGCCATCTCGATGAGCAGGTGCTCCGACGGAAGCACAGCCAAGCCCTTGTCCGCCCACTCCACGACACACACGCCGTTGCCGTGGAGGTAGTCATCGAGGCCCAGTTCAGCGACCTCTTCGACCTTGTCGAGGCGATAGAAGTCGATGTGGTAGAGGGGCAGCCTGCCCCGGTATTCCCTTATTAGCACGAACGAAGGACTTGTGGCACGTTCAGCAACCCCGAGCCCCTGCGCAATGCCCTGGGTCAGGCAGGTCTTGCCCACGCCGAGAGCGCCGACCAGCAGCACGATGTCGCCAGCCGCGGCCACCTCACCAAGTCTCGCCCCGATTCTGCGGGTGCGCTCGGCGCTGTTGCTGACAATATCGAGTGAGTCCAAACCGCGACCTCAGCCAGCCGGCCTGAAGTGCTCCCAGCCTCGCTTGCCGTGCTCCACCGGCTTCCCCCGGCTATCGCACAGCGTGATCCGACAGTGCTCGTCACTCACGATCTCGCCAATGGCCGTCACCGGAACGGGCACAACCGCTCTCACGCGCTGAAGTATCTCGTCGCTCGCTGTGAACAGGAGTTCGTAGTCCTCGCCGCCTGAGAGCGCCAGCTTCGGCGATTCCTCGTCAAAAGCCGCTTTCACCAGCGGGTGGATGGGCAGCTTGTGCATCCACACGCTGGCGCCTACGCGGCTCGCCTTGCAGATATGGCCCAGGTCGCTCAGCAGGCCGTCGCTGAGGTCTATCGCCGCCTTCACCCCGTGCTGTGCCAGAATCTGGCCCTCAGCGACCCTGGGACGGGGGCGCAGGTGGGCCTCTCTGAGAAAGGCAGTTGTTGTCCTGTCGAACTGAAGACCCGATTTCAGCATCTCGAGCCCTGCGGCGGCTTGCCCGAGGTAGCCCGTGACTGCAATCCGGTCGCCGGGAAGAGCTGCGGAGCGAGTGAGCAACGCGCTCGATGTCTCCCCCACCACCGTGAGGTTGATGACGGCGACAGGGGCGCTGCTCATGTTCCCGCCGCAAATGTCCACTCCGTACTCAGTGGCCGCGTCCATCATCCCGCGATAGAGTTCGGCAACGCTCTCCACCTCGGTATCCGGGGGCACCCCGAGGGAGACCAGAGCATACGCGGGGCTTCCGCCCATCGCAGCGATATCGCTGATGTTTATTGCCAGCGCTTTCCAGCCCAACTCGCGCCAGGTGGCATTGGCCAGCGTGAAATGAACGTCCTCAATGAGGATATCCGTGGTCGCAAGCTCGACGGAGCCGCTCGTGCGCCAGGCCGCGGCATCATCGCCGATCCCAAGCAGGATGTCGCGTCTCGACGGCTTCCCGACAATGCCGGCGACGAGTTCAATGAGGCCGAATTCGCCGAGTTCCCTGACCTTCATCGCTGAGATTATAGCGGCTTTGTTCTCACTCAACAACCGATTGGTCAAAGCAGGCCAAACCTGATATAGTACGCCGTGGCTGACATGCGCTACGCCATCATCTCTGACATCCACAGCAACCTCGCTGCTTTCCAGGCAGTACTTACCGACATCTCAGAGAAGGGTGGAGTCGAGCGCATCTGGTGCCTCGGCGACATCGTGGGCTACGGGCCCGACCCCAGGGAGTGCATCGAGCTTCTTCGCCAGCACGACCACGTTTGCGTTGCCGGCAACCACGACTGGGGCGCCCTGGGGAAGATAGTTCTCGATGAGTTCAATCCCGAGGCGGCCGAAGCCTGTCGCTGGACCGGCGAGCAACTGGGGCCCGAAGACGCCGACTATCTCGACGGCCTCCCGCTCAAGGTCACCGAAGGCGATTTCACCCTTGCTCATGGCAGCCCCCGCGAGCCCATTTGGGAGTATCTAATCTCGACATACATCGCCGAGGTCAGCTTCGACTACTTCGACACAAGGTTCTGCCTGGTGGGGCACAGCCACGTGCCCATGGTCTTCGAGCAAGTCACCGACGACGGCGACTGCGTGGTCCACGAGTTCGCGGCAGGAGATGGACTGAGGCTGGGACAGAACCGGCTGATCATAAACCCCGGCAGCGTGGGCCAGCCGCGCGACCACGACCCGCGCGCTGCCTACGCCATCTACGACAGCGAGCAGAACGTCGTCTGGTGCTACCGCGTGCCCTACAACTTCGCGAGCACACAGCAGAAGATGCTGGAGCACGGACTGCCTCTGCTGCTCATAAGCAGGCTAAGCCACGGCTGGTGACCCCAGAGCTCAGGATTCAGGGTAGCTTGGAGCATCTGCTCCAAGCCGGGTCGGAGCGGATGCTCCGACCCACCCGGCGTGAGGACGACACACCCCTTAGTCCCCTCTCGAGAGGGGATTTAGGGGTGTGTACCCCACGTCACCGCGGACCCCCACGCCCGCCAGTCCTCCCGTGCCCCGTGCCTTGACTGCGTTAGCCTCAGTTGCTATATTTGAGCGGGCATTTCGAACGAATTAGAGAGAAGGAGCGCAATGGCGATCAAGAAAGTCGGCGTGGTGGGTTGTGGGCTCATGGGCTCGGGCATCACACAGGTCTGCGCCCAGTCCGGCTACGACGTCGTAGTATCGGAGATCAACGAGGACCTGCTGAACAAAGGGATGAAGATGCTCAAGGGCTCTCTGGCCAAGAGTGTGGAGAAGGGCAAGATGACCAAGGAGCAAGAGGCAGCCATACTGGGACGCATCAAGCCTACCACGAACGTCGAGGACTTCTCGGGCTGCGACCTGGTGGTTGAAGCAGCGGTTGAGAACATGGCGATAAAGAAGAAGGTCTTCGCGGACCTCGACAGGGTCTGCCCGCCCCACGCCGTCCTAGCCACCAATACGTCGTGCCTCTCGGTGACCGAGGTGGCCATGGCGACGAAGAGGCCCGACCACGTGATAGGCACACACTTCTTCAATCCCGTGCCCGTCATGAAGCTGCTCGAGCTGGTGATGACAATCGTGACCAGCGACGAGACCCTCAAGACGACCAGGGCCTTCGGCGAGTCGCTGGGCAAGACCGTCATCGTGGCCAAGGATACGCCGGCGTTCATCGTGAACCGCATACTCACGCCCATGATGCTCGAGGCCATAAGGGTCCTGGAGGCGGGCCTGGCGACACGCGAGGACATCGACAACGGCATGGTGCTGGGCTGCAATCACCCCATGGGGCCGCTGACGCTGGCCGATTTCGTCGGTCTGGACACCATGTATTTCATAACCGAGGCCATGTACGCGGAGACGAAGGACTATAAGTTCGCCGCGCCTCTCCTTCTCAAGAGAATGGTGGCGGCCGGGCGTCTGGGCCGGAAGACGGGGAAAGGCTTCTACGACTACAAGTAGCCGCGTCACCAGGTTGACATAAACTACCCAGGCTTTCATGTGGGAGCGCAGAAGTGGTGGACCTGTCATTGCGAGCGTAGCGAAGCAATCTCCCAGTCGCCCAGCAGCGGCCACGCGACAGAAGCCCCGCCCCGACAGAGAAGTGCAACCCTTGAGGACGCACCAAGCGCACCGTCTTCTCTCACCCTGGCCACCCTCACACCCGCGCTCTGTGTTCTCCGCGCTCTCTGCGGTGATCGCACCGTGAGGCAGTAGGCACGGCAAGACCATCGTGTGCGTGGTAGCGGCATGCTGGCGACCGATGTGCTACTATATGGCCAAGAACAGGTAGAGAGGAGACGCCTGAGA
>CAZBET010000137.1:0-4784 GCA_964490995.1 uncultured Dehalococcoidia bacterium | reverse complement strand
TGGAGCCATTATGCCAGCAGCGATGCCCGGCTGTCAAGAGTGCCTCACAGCTAGATTGCATCAACCAGCCGCGCCAGAAATGGCTAACGGATAGCTAACGGACTCAGCGGCATCGAACACCACCAAACAACATTGTAGCTTCGGCTGTGCTCTTGTGGGGACTAGAACAGCAGTACGGAAACGAAGCTAACAGCACCAAACAGCACAGAGAGTCAGGCTTTTCAAGACCGCTGTCATATACCACTCGGACACCCCTCTACAGTGTGGGAATTGTGCCCAGTTGCCGAGTGAGGCTCCACGTTTCCGGGCGCAGCGAGGACAATGGCGCGACAGCATCTGCACCTCTGCCACACATGCTGATAACGAGCCGTATCTCCGCGAGACAGAACAAACGCAACGCGTTATGGCGGGCGGAGCTGGGTGACCGTGGTCTGGCTGAGGACTCAGCCTAGCTCTGCTGGGTCGCTTCGCGGCTGGGCTGGGCGGAGATCCAGCCCTTCTGTATCGCCAGGAAGACGGCGTGGGCTCGGTCGTTGGCGTTGAGCTTGCGCAGTATGCCGCTCACTTGGTTCTTGATGGTCTGCTCGCTTATTCCCAGGATGCCGGCGATTCGCTTGTTCGAGTTCCCCTCGGCTATGAGCATCAGCACCTGAACCTCTTTTGCGGTGAGAGGCGTGGTTATCTCCTCAACCGTCTTGCCCATGGACGCCATATCCTGAAACTGCCTCAAGACGCGCTGGGCGACCTTGGGGCTGTCGGTCACAGCATCGTTTATCGGATACTCACCGGTGGAGGCCCGCCTTATCGTGTCAATCAGCTCTGATGAGCTGCACTTCTTGCTGCGCAGGTAAGCTGCGGCGCCGCTTTTCACGACCTCGAATAGCTCGTCTTCGTTGTCCTCAGGATTGGCGCTCAGTATCACGACTCGGGTTCCCGCGAAATTGCGGACTATCTTCTTGCCCATCTCAAGCCCGCTGAGGTAGGGATAGCCGATGTCCAGCAGCACCACGTCAGGCGACTGCTCTGCAATCTGTGCCATCGCTTCCCTGCCATCCTCGCCGGGGTCACACTCCAGCATCTCAAAGGGTTCGGGGTTGTCTTCCTGGGACAATGCCAGCTTCACGCCCGCGCGAAAGAACGGCTGGGGGTCAACGATCATCACTGTTATGTTTGGCATAGCTCACCTGGGTGTTCCAGACCCGTTTGTCATCTTCTCGGCCCTGGCTGGCTCGCATAATCCTGCTTCCCCACGTGGAGCAGGACGTCAATGTCCTCCGCTCTGAACCTGCGGTCTCGACGGGGCCCAATTCGGTAGGCCTTCACTATGCCCTGATCGCTCCACCGCCTCAGCGTGTTGCTGTGCACATGGAGCAACTGGCTTACTTCCCTCACGGTGAGCATCTTGCTCATCTGCTTCTCGCCTGCCATGTCGTGCTCCGTCCAATCGTTCTTATCGTTAGCTATCGCCTCAACACTATAGCTCATGTAACCTCACCACGCAATGACCCAAATAGATGGGCGGTGGAGGTACAATAGTAATGTCCCCGAGAGCTGCGCTTTGGGAAGTGAGGATAGGCTGCGGGGAGGACCCTGATCCCTATGTTGGCGCCGATTGGGATCGGCGCTACGAGGCATCTTGGGAAGCCGGTCGCGTTTGTGGGCAAAGGGCCGCTATGCTATAATTCTGGGCGG
Source organism: uncultured Dehalococcoidia bacterium (assembly GCA_964490995.1). Classification (GTDB taxonomy): domain Bacteria; phylum Chloroflexota; class Dehalococcoidia; order SZUA-161; family SZUA-161; genus CAZBET01. Next base: position 3,092 of record CAZBET010000137.1, on the reverse strand, counting down.
CCAGGATTGCGAAAGGAGGAACAAGAGGAACAAATGGTAGGAATCAGATCCTACGGTGCCTACATTCCGCTATACAGGCTGGATCGGTCCGAGATCGTGAAAGCATGGCGAAGCCCGTTCCCGGTGCCTGGCGAGAAAGCCGTTGCCAACTATGACGAGGACAGTCTGACTATGGCTTTTGCGGCCGCCTGGGACTGTGCGAGGGGCATCGATCGCAATGAGATAGACGGCCTTTTCTTTGCCTCGACCACGCCTCCGTACAAGGAGAAACAGGTATCCACCATCATGGCCGCTGCCATGGCTCTGCGGAGAGACATAATCACGGCTGACTTCGGCGGCTCGATACGAGGCGCGACAATTGCCCTGCGGGCAGCCCTAGACGCAGTCAAGGCAGGGTCGGCGAAGAACGTCCTCGTGACCGCAGCCGACCGCCGGCTGGCGGGTGCCAACGGCATGAACGAGATGTTCTTTGGCGATGGGGCTGGAGCCGTTCTTGTCAGCAGTGACAAGGTGGCTGCCGAGTTGGTGGGCAGCCACACGGTATCTGAGGATTTCATGGATTCATGGCGATCGGACAGAGATACCTTCGTCCGGACGTACGAGGAGCGGTTCACGCGTGAATGCGGCTTCACGCGCATTGTTCCTGAAGTGGTCAATGCCGCGCTGGACAAGTGCGGCCTGAAGGCCCAGGACATCGCCAAGTTCGCCTGCTTCACTGACGACCCCAGGCACGTCAACGCAGCCGCGAAGACCTTGAAGCTCGACCCGGCCCAGGTCCAGGACCCCATGTTCATGTCAACGGGGCTGACCGGCACGCCGATGCCGTTGATGCTGCTGGTAGCAGCGCTCGAGGAGGCCAAGGACGGCGACAAGCTGCTCTGCTGCGGCTATGGCGATGGCTGCGATGCCTTGGTCTTCAAGGTGAACAAGCAGATAGCGAAGGTGCGAGACCGCGGCGGCATAAAGAAGCACCTCGAATCAAAGCGCTTGATGGCAAACTACCAGCAGTATGTGCTCTGGCGCGGACTCATGTATATGGAGCCGCAGTCCCGTCCGGACCGCCCGACTGATTCCCTCTCTGCTCTCTATAGAGACCGCCCCTACGGGCTTGCCCTCTATGGCTGCAAGTGCAAGCAGTGCGGCACTCCGCAGTATCCGGTGCAGAGGGTGTGCCAGGTATGCCAGGCAGTGAACCAGTACGAGCCGTACTGTCTTTCTGACAAGAAGGCCAAGCTCACCAGTTTCTCCCACGACCACCTCGCTATCACTGAGGTGCCGCCCCTTACTCTCGCCGTCGTGGACTTCGAGGGCGGCGGCAGGGTGCAGTGCAACATGACCGACCGCGAACTCGACGACGCCAAAGCGGGTATGGACGTCGAGATGACCCTCAGGTGGATGCACTACGTGGGTGGAGTCCACAGCTACTGGTGGAAGTGCCGGCCGGTGAGATTCTAAGAGCACAAGAGTCTGTAAGGAGAACGAGATGCAGAGTATTAAAGACAAAGTGGCGATTGTGGGCATGGGCTGCACTAAGTTCGGAGAGAGATGGGATGCAGGCGCTGACGACATGATTGTCGAGGCGGCGTTGGAGGCGTATCAGGACGCGGGAATACAGCAGAAGGACATCCAGGCTGCCTGGGTCGGGACAATGTTCTCGGGCGATACGGGCAGGTGCCTGTCCGAGCCCCTGAAGCTGAACTACATACCCGTGACCAGGGTCGAGAACATGTGCGCCACGGGCTCGGACGCCATGAGGAATGCTGCCTACGCTGTGGCCGCTGGAGTGTATGATTTGGTCCTGGCTCTCGGCTTCGACAAGCTCAAGGACACCGGGTGGGCAGGGCTTGGGATGGTCCCTTTCCCTGGCACAGGCCGGGGGATCATCGGCTCGCAGGGCATGAGCGGCCCGAGTGCCTTCGCGCTGCTGGCCACGGCCTACTTCGCCAAGTACAAGTTGAGCCCGGAAGAGGGCAAGCGGATGATAGGCATGATCTCGGTCAACAGCCATCGCAATGGCGCCAAGCATCCCAAGGCCCACCTCCGCCGGGAAGTGACGATAGAGCAGGTGCTGAATGCACCTATCATCGCCTGGCCTCTGGGCTTGTTTGACTGCTGCGGCGTTACCGATGGGGCCGCGGCGGCGATACTTGTCCGGGCCGAGGAGGCGAAGAACTTCCGCGCTGACCCGGTGCGCATCAAGGCGCTTCAGATTTCTGTGGGCCAGTCTCAGGGCTTCAGCCGTTCCGACTTCGACTATACGAGCGTCTACGAGACTGTCCATGCCGGGAAACGGGCCTTTGCCGAAGCCGGAATGAAGAACCCCCGCAAGGAGTTGAGCATGGCCCAGGTGCACGACTGCTTCAGCATCACTCAGGCGGTCATCCTGGAGGACCTGGGTATCAGTCCACGCGGCCGAATCAAGGAAGACATCGACTCCGGGTTCTTCGAGTTGACAGGCGGGCTGCCTGTACAGACCGACGGCGGGCTGAAGTCGTTCGGACACCCCATCGGGGCCACCGGGCTGAGGATGATGTACGAGGTGTACAAGCAGATTCAGGGCAAGTGCGGCGAGCGGCAACTTAAGAATCCCAAGATGGGGCTGACACACAATTTGGGAGGGTTCCCCGCCAGCGCCACAGTTAGCTGCTGCATTGCCGGCCTTTAGACCTGCGGTCCGGCCCAGGCTATCGAAATGAGAAGGGGTGCTTCCCCCGGCGGGGGAAGCACCCCTCTTTGCTGCTTGCTTCCGGCCTACCAGTCTATGCCCACTGAACCCGCGCGGGCAGGCCTTTTTCGAGTATGTCCACCGCTTCTTTGACCATGTCGTCAATTATCTGTCTGGACGTCCTGCGCCGGTTGAGAAGCCTGGTGGCCTGGCTGCACGGGGTTACCAGTATTGCATCGTACTTTGCCTGGTCCTTATGCTGATACGCATAGTCTACGATGTCAAGCGTCAGGAGATTGTGAAAGGGCCAGCCCAGAGGCGGCTTCGGCCCCTTGTCCCATATCTCAGTAAATGGGGTCCTCAGCTGGCGCAGAGTCTTGCCGCTTATCGCCTTGGAGATAACGGCATCGCGCTCGGTGGCGGCGAT
>CAZBET010000136.1:0-4825 GCA_964490995.1 uncultured Dehalococcoidia bacterium | reverse complement strand
ACTATCGTTGTTGTTCCCAAGGGGAACATCGCCCTGGGCAAGCTTGCCCAGGCTTTGGTATACGACGCCAGAATCGTGGCCATCGACGGCAACTTCGACAAGGCACTCGAACTGGTGCGCGTGTTGAGTCAGAAACATCCCATCGCCCTTGTGAACTCCCTAAACCCGCACCGCATTGAAGGGCAGAAGACCGCCGCCTTCGAGATAGTGGATGCGCTGGGGGATGCTCCTGATTACCTCTTCATCCCGGTAGGAAACGCAGGGAACATCACCGCCTACTGGCGAGGGTTCGTGCACTACAGGCAGGCCGGCAGAGCGGCCGGCACGCCGAGAATGATGGGATTCGAAGCCGAGGGGTCGGCCGCCATTGTAAGGGGTAAGCCCATCGCCAGTCCTGAAACCGTGGCCTCCGCAATTCGCATCGGGAATCCGGCAAGCTGGCAGAAAGCGGTCGCCGCCAGAGACGAGTCTGGTGGCGTCATCGGCTCCGTCAGCGACGACGAAATCCTGAGCGCCTACAAGCTGCTGGCAGCGGAAGAGGGCATTTTCGGCGAGCCGGCATCTGCGGCCTCGGTGGCCGGGCTCATCAAGTTGGCGCGGGGCGGCCACGACTTCTCTGGCAAGAAGGTGGTCTGCGTGATCACCGGCACAGGGCTGAAAGACCCAGACACAGCCATCCGCAGCGCCAAGCCGCCCACAGAGGTGGCGGCTGAGCTGGGCGCCATAGAGGACGTGATCTTGCAGGGGCTGGAGCGACAGAGCAGGAATGTCTGAACTGGACCAAGCTCCAGCAGGAGAGCAATCGTGATAGACAAAGCAAGAATCGAGAGAGCCATGACCTCCATCATCAAAGCCATCGGCGAGGATCCCAGTCGCGAGGGACTCGTTGGAACCCCCAGGCGCATCGCTGAAATGTACGCGGAGGTCTTCGCCGGCATCGGGAACGACCCCAAGGAGGAGTTGCATATCGGCTTCGAGGAAGGCCACCACGAGATGGTCATCCTGAAGGACATCCCCTTCCACTCGATGTGCGAGCACCATTTCCTCCCGTTCTTTGGGTTGGTGCACATAGGCTATATCCCCAACGGCCGGGTCGTTGGTGCCAGCAAGATGGGAAGGGTCGTTGAGATACTGGCCAAGCGGCCTCAGTTGCAGGAGAGGCTGACAACCCAGATAGCTGACACCATAGTGCAGGCGATGGAGCCTCAGGGCGTAGCTGTAATTGTCCAGGCCGAGCACCTGTGCATGACCATGAGAGGCATCAAGAAGCCGGGCAGCAATATCGTAACCTCTGCCAATCGGGGCCTCTTCAGGAGAAGCCCTCTCACCCGTTCCGAGTTCCTCTCTCTGGTACAGGGTCGGTAGCTGTTCTCGCCGCACAGGTGCTCGAGACAACGGTGCTTCGCATCCGGCAGCCCTGCCGGCCCGCAGACCCCATTCACCACCGAAGGCCCTCCGGTCCAACCAGAGTGCAGTCACCCGCTTCCCGCCCTCCTGCGGTTGCCATTGCGGAACGGGAAGTTACCCCTCCCTCCCACCAGAAGGCGGCGCTACCCACGGCTGCGCGAAGCCACGAAACGGCGACGGCCGGCCCTCGCAGCCTCGCCGAGCGCCGTCCTGGGGGCCGTCGCAGCTTGACAATGCTTCAAGAAAGATGGTAATGTGACGTTGGCAGTCTCACCTGCGTTGCGCGCCGTCTCCCGGTAATGTTGCAGAACACGCTGATAGTGGCGGACGGGGGCAACCCCTGGGCAAGAGTGTTGGACGGCCCCGGTTGTGGCAGTTGGCACGTTGACCAGGAGTTGCCCCCGAGTCTTCTCACCGGAAGCGGCCCAACCGGTCCGTGGAACGGCGCCAATCGCGCTTTCTGTCTTCGGCACACAGTCCTGGCCAGATGAAGACCACGTCCCGGCTGACCGGAAGGCTTTGCACATGCTAGAGAGCGGACAGACACCGTCATCGGGCCTCGGTCCCCCTTCGCGTGGCGCTCAAGAGAACGAGGCCAGAGGCGTCTGGCTTGTCGCAGAACATAAAGACGGCAAGCTGGATGACAGTTCTTCTCCTCTTGCCGGCGAGGCGCGAAGCCTTGCCGACAAACTCGGCGAGGAGCTGTCTATTGTGATCATCGGGCATCAGGTCACAGCCTTGGCCCAGTTCTTCAGCCGGTATGGAGCGGACAAGATCCTCCTTGTGCAAGACCCATTTCTGGAGAAGTACAGCAGCTATGCATTTGTTGATGCCATGACCCAACTGGTTGAGGCCAACAGGCCATCAATGGTGTTGCTCGCCGCAACCGGGCTGGGAAACGACCTGGCGCCCAGGCTGGCCGCCAGACTGAGAGTGCCGCTGGCGGCTCGCTATACCCAGATAGAGGTGGAGAAGGAGAAGAGGCTGCTGGTGCACAGAACCATATTCGGGGGAAGAGCCCAGGCCACGGTGTCACCACTCAAGAAGCCGATGGTCGCCACCATAGACCCGCGCCTGCTGACTACGCCCAAACCCGGGGCCCCGAAGACCATGGCCGTCGTCGAGCCCAGGATACGAATTGACCCGAAGGCAGACAGAACGCGAGTGGTCGACTCCCTCAAAGCCGACCCGTGCACATTGTGTGTGAGTGAAGCTGAGATTGTCATCGGCGTGGGCAAAGGCCTGCGGAGCGCTGACAACCTGCGAGCCGTGCAAGAACTGGCTCACGTATTGGGCGCTTCGATAGGCGGCAGCCGCCGCGCCACAGACGAACGGTGGATTGCCGACGAAAGGAGAATCGGGCTGACCGGGAAGACGATTGCCCCCAGACTCTACCTGACCTGCGGCATCTCAGGTGCTTTCCATCACACCCTCAGCATAAAGGGCTCCCAATTAGTGCTTTCCGTGAACATCGACCGAAACGCCCCTATAGCCAAACTTGCCGACCTCGCGGTCGTCGGTGATATGCACGAGATAATACCCGAGTTGACCAAACAGTTGCAGGAGAAAATGAAGCCGACCGCCTGAAGTTGCCGCGTCCAGACGTGTTGGCCGTTCGACCGATGCAATGAGAACCATAGTCTGCGTCAAGCAAATCGCGGACCCCACTACAATCAGATTCAACATAGAGACGGGCACCCTCGATAATGTCCACCACGTCATGGATCCACTCGACGAAGTGGCCATAAGTGAGGCACTACGGATAAGGGAGAAGAACGGGGGCGAAGTCGTCGCAATAAGCGTTGGCCCGCCCGGAGCGCAAGACGTGCTCAGGACTTCTCTGAAGATGGGGGCTGACGAGGCAATACATGTCTGCGACGAGCTGTTCGACAACCTGGACGCTCACTCCGTAGCCCTTCTTCTGGCCCGCGTCATTTCCCGACTTCAGTATGACCTGATTCTGTGCGGCAAGGAGTCCTCCGACGAAGGCAACAGCTTCTTGGGCGCGGGACTCGCAGAAGCCCTGGGCCTGCCGCTTGTCACTTCCTCGACCAGAATAGACATCTTCGCCGACACAAGGTCGGCGATTGTTCACCGCCGCGTCAAAGGGGGAGACAGGGAGATCGTTGAGAGCCCACTCCCAGCAGTCTTCACCATCGAGAGTATCCTCTGCAAACCTATCTATCCACCCCTTAGGACCATGCTGGCTGGCGCGAAGAAGGAGATCAAGAAGCTCGACCTTAGGTCACTGGGGATAGACCTGAGGGAGATAGAGCCGACTGTCGCCATTTTGGGCATTTCCCAGCCCAAACCGAGGCTGAAGAAGACAGCAACCATTGACAGCAGGCTGTCCCCAGCAGAAAGAATAAGGCTCATCACGGCTGGGGGCGCCCAACAGAAGTCCTCCAAGTTCGTTGAGAAGCCGCCACAGGCTGCCGCCGCAGATATCATCCGGTTCCTCATTGACAACGGCATCATCTCCGTAGAGAAGTAGTCCCCGCACGAGACACAACCTGTCCAGCGCCGCCACGTCCGCGAGCTTGCGCGCAGCACACCCATTCTCACCACGAACGCCCTCACAGCCTGCCTCGTCCATAAATCAGAATACGCACTGCCAGAGCGCTGCCCGCCATAGGAGCCCAGCTTCCGAACCGCCAACTGTCCCGCCATGACGCCTTGTGCTTGCCAATGTGTCTCAGTTCCTCCCAACTGACTTGCGATTCAGACCATACTCAGGTATGCTAGAGCCAATTAGCACTCTCCTCTTGGGACTGCTAATTCCTGGTTACGCGCGGGAAACCAAATACGGTGATGGAAGGAGACTGGAAGATGGCCATGGATCTTAAGCCCCTGGGCGATCGGGTGCTGGTAAAACCCATCGTCAAGGAGGAGATAACTAAAGGGGGCATTGTACTGCCCGACACAGCCAAGGAGAAGCCACAGGAAGGCGAGGTTGTCGCCGTTGGACCCGGCAGGCTCGGCGAGGACGGGAAGCGGCTCGAAATGGAGCTGAAGAAGGGCGACAGGGTGATCTACGCCAAGTATGCCGGAACGGAGTGGAAGGAGAAAGACCAGGAGTACCTGCTCCTACGCGAGAGCGACATACTGGCCAAGAGGGCCAAATAGGACAACGGTCGCAGACTAATCAAAGAGAGGGGAGAATAGATGGCCAAACAGATTGCCTACGATGAAGATGCCAGGCGTTCCTTGAAGAAAGGAATAGATGCGCTGGCGAGGGCGGTGAAGATAACCCTGGGGCCCAAAGGACGCAATGTGGTTCTGGACAAGAAGTGGGGGCCGCCCAACGTTTGCAGCGATGGAGTCACTATTGCCAAGGAGATCGAACTGCAGGACCCGTTCGAGAACATCGGGGCACAGTTGATAAAGGAAGCGGCCACCAAGACCAACGACATAGCCG
>CAZBET010000135.1:0-4848 GCA_964490995.1 uncultured Dehalococcoidia bacterium | reverse complement strand
TGCCGGTGATCTTGATGTACCCTTTCTCGTCCATTGTGCCCAGGTCGCCCGTGCGGAACCACCCGTCCTTGTTCAACGCCTTCTTCGTCTCTTCAGGCTGCTTGTAGTACTCCTTCATCACGTAGAAGCCACGGCTGCACAGCTCCCCCTGTGCACCTCTGGGGACTTCCTTCCCTGTGTCCGGGTCCAGTACCTTCAACTCGCAGTCAGGGAATATCAGCTTGCCGGCAGTGTAAGCGATTACCTCGGGCGGGTCGCCCGGCTGAGTCATCGTGCTGACTCCTGTGTTCTCCGTCAGACCGTAGGCATTGATCAGGTCCTTGATCCCCATCTTGGCGATGACAGTCCTCACAAGGTCGGGGGAGACATCCGCCCCGCCAATCACGGACGCCTTTATCCCTAACTTGCGCTTGGGCAAATCGGGATGGTCGAGCATCATGATATACATGGTCGGCGAGCCCGTGAACTTGGTTACCCGCTCCTCGTCTATCAGCCTAAGGCCCTCGCCGGGGTCGAACTGCTCCATCGGCACAACGCAGGCGCCGTTGCACGCCCCCAGCAGCATGCCTGTCATGTTGCCCATGTTGTGGCTGAAGGGGGAGACAACCAGAATGCGGTCCTTGTCGTTCATCTGGAACCTGTTGCTGACCGCTTCCATGATCCTGGAGTACTGGTAGTTTGTGGTCACAACGCCTTTCGGGAACCCCGTCGTGCCGGAGGTAAAGGGGATGATGTAGGTATCCTCGGGCTTCACCTGCTCCAGAGCCTTCTTCACCGCGCCGGTGCTGGCATGGTCCTTGCCCGACTCCAGCACCTTGCTGTATTCCAGCATCCCCGGGTAGCTCTTCTCGCTGCGCATGATCACCCTCTTGACCAGCGGCAGCTTCTTGGACTTCAGCTCGCCAGGCTTGCAGGTCTTCAACTCGGGAAAGAGCTCTTCAAGCATGGGAAGGTAGTCGATCTTAATGAACTGATCCATCACGAAGAAGGTGGTGGCATCAGACTGCCTGAGTATGTATTCGACCTCGTGTGTCCGGTATCGCGTGTTCAACGGAATCACCGGCGCACCAATCTTCACACAAGCGTAATGAGCGTAGACCCACTCGGGTATGTTGCTCATCCAGATGGCCACTTTGTCGCCCTTCTTCACGCCCATCTTCAGAAGGGCATTCGCGAGTGAGTCCACCCTGTCCATCAGCGTTTCGTAGTCCACACGCTGCTTGCCGGAGATTATGGCCTCATTCTTGGGATACCTCGCGGCAACCCTTTCGATTATGGCGCCTAGCGTATCCCCTGGTCTCAACTCCATCGCCTTCCCTCCGTGTGCTGCTATGATTTGCTCTCTACAAGCTCATAGAAGCTCTTGTCTGTCTCTTTCTGAATCCTCGCTATCTGGGCCTTCGTGAGCTGGGAGAACCTCCCCTGTTTCATCAGGTATTCCTCGACGGGCTTCTTCTCCTCGGGCACATAGTTGACAGTTATCTTGCCGTTCTCGTATTCGTAAAGCACGACCATCCCTGTCTCGACGCCGAGGCGCGCGATCTCAATGCCCAGAGCGGGGTCGTATTCCCAGCCCGGGGGACACGGGCAGATAATATGAATGAAGGAGGGCTTGTTCAGAGACTTTGCCTTCCTGACCTTCCTCAGCAAGTCCTCCGGGTAGGCCGACGATGCAGTCGCAATATAGATATCGCCGTGAGCGGCCACGATTTGCTCAATGTTCTTGGTTCTTCCCAGCCTGCCACGCAGCGTCGTCTTGGTCTTCGCCATGTAGGGCGTGGAACCGCTCTTCTGCACGCCAGTGTTCATATATGCCTGGTTATCGTAGCAGAGGTAGATGACCCTGTGCCCCCTCTCCAGAGCAGCAGAGAAGGTCTGAAGGCCGATGTCGAATATGGCACCGTCGCCGGCTACCAGGACTATGTCGGCCTTGATCCCCTTCCTCTTCATCGCCACTTCCATACCGCTGCTCGCGGCCCCGGCATGGCTGTACGTGAAGAAGAAGAAGGAAACCTTCCACGCCGTTGCCGGGTAGAACGTCCCCACCGCCGACAGACAGCCCGAGTTGTTCACCACCACCACGTTCTTGTCGAATACACTGAGTACCTGACGGATTGCCTGGAGACTGATGCAGCCGGCGCAAGAAGCGGTACCTTTGCCCAGACAGCCCTCACCCTCCTTGATCACTTGCCTTTCCGCTTTCTGGCCGGTGAGCAGCTTCTCCCAGTTGTCGGAGCCCGCCAACGTCGCAACGCGGTCGTCGAAGTCAGCCCTGTACCACTCGACGAACTCATCGTCCCGCTTGGACCAGACATCAAACATTGCATCTATGTCCTGCCCGCCGATGTCTTTGCCGCTGATAATGAAGTTGGCTATCGTTGCCTTGGACTTCTGGAGCGCCGACCTGACCTCAATGCACGCGACCCCATACTTGTTCCCTGGGGAGCATGCCCGGTCCATCACCAGTATCTTCTTGGCATTGGACAAGACGGCTCTCACTTCCTCCTCCGGGAATGGCCTGAAAACCCTGACCTTGAGCATGCCAACCTTGATGCCCTTATTACGGTACTCGTCCACCTTCTCTCTGATGACGCTGACCACCGAGCCCAGCGCGACAATGACCATGTCGGCGTCGTCCGTCTTGTAGGCCTCCAGAAGGTCATAGCGCCGCCCGAACAGGTCCGCGAATTCCTTGCAGACAGCCTTCGTGACCTGCTTGGCCTCCTGCATCGCCCTGTACTGCTGCATCTTGAAACTGGGGTACGGCGCCATGACGCCCGCTCCCTGACTCATAGGGTAGTCCGGGTTGACGAACACGTGCTTGGGCTGGTACTTGGGCAGGAACTTGTCCACCTTCTCCTGCTCCGGCACATTCACCAGCTCAAAGCTATGGCTCATCCTGTGCCCCTCGGACACCACAAAGGAAGGCAGCAGCACCCTATCATTTTCACTTATCTTATAGGCCATTATGACGGAGTCCACTATCTCCTGGCCGTTCTCTGCGTAGAACTGAAGGAAGCTGGCATCTCTCTCCGAGAGAGAATCGGAGTGGTCGCTCAGAAGCCCTTGCGGTATCCCGACCTCGCGGCTGTCTATGGCGAGAACGACCGGCAGCGCCATCCCCGAGGCCGCCCAGAGCATCTCGCGCATCAGCGCAAGCCCTTGAGAGCAAGTGCAGTTGAATGACCTGCATCCCGCCGCCTCTGCCCCGACGCAGATGCCCATGGCGCCCAGCTCAGACTCGGCATTGACAATGTCAGCGTCCAGCTCTCCCCTCTCCACCATCTCATAGAGCTCTTCCGACGCCGGCGTAGCAGGGGTAATGGGGTAGGCGCTTATGACTTCGACTCGGGACAGCTTAACCCCGTGGGCGATACACTGATTTCCGGAAAGAAACATCTCCATGCTAAGCACCCTCCGTCACCATTCGAATTACCCCCGCGATGCACTCATGGCTGCAAATGCCGCAGCCTTTGCAGAAATCGTAGTCGAACTCATAGCCGCCGTTCTTCCTCGAGACGCAGATGTCGGGGCAGAAGTACAGGCAGTTGTTGCACTCTCTGCAGACGCCGCAGGAGAAGCACCTTACCGCCTCCTTCCTGGACGCCTCGTTCGATACCCCGAGATTGATCTCAGAGAAGCTGGATGTCCTCTTGCCTGCTGAAAGCTCGCGCATCTTCGCCGCGGCCCGCTTCGGGAAATATGCGGTGTTGACATCCTCATATCGGGCCAGCTCCTTGACCTGCTTCTCCTCGGCCTTTCGGCCCCTTAGCAGGCCATCGATGGCGCGAGCGGCTCGCCTTCCAGAGGCAATGGCATCCACCACCCGGCCCGCGCCGGTGACAGCATCGCCGCCGCCGAACACCTGCAACCCACCGATTCCGCTTCCTTCCTCCGACAGCTTGCTGCCTTCCGGGAGCAGCGACAGGTCCGCCGACTCGCCGATAGCTGTGATAACTGTCTCAACGCTCATGGTGAACGTAGAACCCTTGATCGGGATCGGAGTCTTGCGACCGGTGGCATCCGCCTTGCCCAGCCGCATCCGGTTGAATTCAACCTCCTTCAACTTGCCGTCGCGCGCGATCCGTGTCGGCGCAGCCAGCAAGATGATCTCGACCCCCTCCTTCTCAGCGGCCTCCACCTCTTCGCCGATTGCCGGCATCTCGTCGCGGCTGCGGCGGTAGACGACGGTGCTCTGCGCCCCCAGCCGGAGCGCCGACCTCGCAGCGTCTATCGCGGTGTTGCCCCCGCCAATCACCACGACGCTCTTCCCGACCTTGAACTTGCCCTCAAGATTCAGCCGCCTGAGAAACTCCGTCCCCGAGATGACGCCACTAAGGTTCTCGCCAGGCACGTCCAGCTTCCGGCTCGTGTGAGCGCCGGCAGCGACGAAAACCGCGTTGTAGTCCCCGAGTTCCTTGATACTCTCGACCCTGGTATCCGTCTTGAAGGTCACCCCCAGCGCCTTGATGTCAGCTATCTCTTTGTCCAGGACCTCTCTGGGCAGACGGTACTTGGGTATTCCGACCCGCAGCATGCCGCCGATACCAGGCAACGCCTCAAAGACAGTGACTCTATACCCATCCTTGGCCAGGAAATAGGCGCACGAGAGACCGGCCGGTCCCGAGCCGACTACTGCCACCCGCTCCTTGCCTGGCGACACCGTCAATCTCTCGCTGGCCTTCTCCTTGAGAGCGTAGTCAGCGACCAGCCTCTCCAACGCGTGGATGGACATCGGCTCGTCGTACTTGCCCCGGTTGCACTCCTTCTCGCAGGGGTGAGGACACACGCGCCCGCACACACCGGGAAGCGGGCTCGTTTCCTTGATCAGCCGCCACGCATCCAGCA